>NZ_JBDPHA010000005.1:0-183860 GCF_039841805.1 Romboutsia sp. 1001216sp1 | reverse complement strand
TAATACTTATCTTTATATTTATATTATTAAATATTTTCCATTTCTTTTATATTATTAGGATTTTCAATATAATTTTATATTCTAAATTTAATAATATTTTTAATCTAATTAATTTCTAAAAAGCTTTTAATTAACTTTTATATAAAAAATTTGCTTCACTTATGCTGCCAACGACTTTGTCCGTTGCTAAGATTATTATTTTTTATATTTTTAAACCTATTGATATATCTTATTTTCATGAATTATCAATAGGTTTATGCTTAATATAATAATTTTCTTGTATGTAAAAAAGTACCTCTTAATGAAATACTTCATCAAGAGGTACTTTTTAAATTATTTCTTTATAACTTTTATTCCAGTCATATGGTCATTTAAATTATGACTTTCTAAAGTTTCATCTTCTACTCTATTTATTTCTACAGCTAATGTTTCTGATTTTATATATTCATCATAATTTTCTACAGCTTTAGCTATTTCATCATCTGAATTAAATTCTATAACTATGTTATCTAAAACATCAAAGTTATTAGATTTTCTTATTTGTTGTATCTTAGATATAAATTCTCTTGCATATCCTTCTTCTATTAACTGTGTTGTTAATGTTGTATCTAATATAACAAATAAGTTGTTTTCCATAGTTACATTAAATCCTTCTTTAGCTGATATGTTTATTAAAACATGGTCTTTGTTAAATTCAAAGTTTTCTCCGTTTATATCAACAGCAAAACTTTCACCATTTTCTAATTTAGGAACAACTTCATTTGGATTTAATTTATTTAATGCACCAGCAAAGAACTTCATGTTAGCACCAAGTATTGGTCCTAAAACTTTAAAGTTTGGTTTTAAGCTAAAGTTCATATATTCAGATAAATCTTTTGCAAATACAACTTCTTTAACGTTAAGTTCTTCTTTTATTAAGTCTACAACATCACTTATAGTAGCTTCAAACTTACCATCTACTAATACTTTTTGTATTGGTTGACGTACCTTTATTCTTGTAGCTTCTCTTGATGCTCTACCTAATGTAACTAGGTTTTTAACTAAGTCCATCTTCTCTTCTAATTCATTGTTTATTAAATCTAAATTAGCTTTTGGATACGTACTTAAATGTACTGAAACTTCATTAGTTAAGTTTCTGTATATTTCTTCTGATATATATGGAGTAAATGGAGCTATAAGCTTACAAAGCTCTGTTAATATTTCATAAGTTGTATTGTAAACTGATTTTTTATCTTCAGTTAATTCAGTCGCCCAGAATCTTCTTCTTGAACGTCTTATATACCAGTTAGATAAATCTTCGTTTATAAATTCTTGAATAGTTCTAACTGTTTTGTTTAATTCAAATATCTCTAAGTTTTCTTCTACTTCTTTCTTTAAGTTGTTAAACTTAGATAATATCCATCTATCTAATTCTGGTCTGTCTTTGTATTCTACAAAGAAGTCAGTTGGATTTATATTATCAGTATTTGCATATAAAGCAAAGAAGTTATATACATTTTTCATAGTTCCTAAGAACTTGCTTTGAACTTCTTTTAATCCATCAACATCAAATCTTGTTGGAGTCCATGGTGGAGATACGTATAATAAGTACCATCTTAAGGCATCTGCTCCATATTGGTCAAATAATTCAAATGGATTTACTGTATTTCCTCTAGACTTACTCATCTTCTTACCTTCTTTATCTAAAACAAGGTCATTAACTAAAACTCTCTTGTATGGAGCTTTCCCCATAACAAATGTTGATATAGCAAGTAATGAATAGAACCATCCTCTAGTTTGGTCTATACCTTCACAGATGAAATCTGCTGGGAATAATTCTTCAAAGTTTTCCTTGTTTTCAAATGGGTAATGATGTTGAGCAAATGGCATCGAACCACTGTCAAACCAACAGTCTATAACATCTGTTACTCTTGTCATAGGCTTACCACAGCACTCACATTTTAGATGTATATTATCAACATATGGTCTGTGAAGTTCTACTGTTTTAGGATCTACTTCTTCTATAGCTTTTTGAGCTAATTCTTCTCTTGAACCTACAGAATCTCTATGTCCGCATTCACACTTCCATATATTAAGTGGAGTACCCCAATATCTACTTCTTGATATAGCCCAGTCATTTAAGTTTTCTAACCAGTTTCCAAATCTACCTTCACCAACGAAGTTTGGATACCATTCAACTGTCTTATTGTTAGCTATTAATTGGTCTTTTAATTTTGTCATTTCTATATACCAGCTTGGCTTAGCATAGTATAAAAGTGGAGTTTGACACCTCCAGCAGTGAGGATAATTGTGAGCTACTTTTTCTTTGCTAAATAATTTATTTTCACCGTGTAACCATTTTATTATTTCAACATCTACTCCATCTTCCATAACGAATTTTCCTTCCCATGGAGTAGTTGTAAATTTACCTGCTTCAGATACTGGTTGAAGTACTGGTAAATCATACTTTCTACCTAAGTTGTAGTCATCTTCACCAAATGCTGGTGCAGTATGTACTATACCTGTACCATCTTCAGTTGTAACGTAGTCTCCGCAAGTTAAGAAGAATGCTTTTTTATCAGCTTCAACAAAAGGCATTAATTGTTCATACTCTATGTATTCTAAATCTTTACCTTTCATTTCTTCTAATACTTCGTAGTCTTCACCTAAAACCTTGTTAGCTAAAGCCTTAGCTACATAATAAACTTCATCATTTTGCTTAACTTTTATGTAGTCTATTTCAGGACCTACTGTTAATGCAACGTTTGATGGTAATGTCCAAGGTGTAGTTGTCCATGCTAAGAAATACTCATCAGCATCTTTTCTTTTAAACTTAGCTATTACTGTATTATTTTTTATTTCTTTATATCCTTGTGCAACCTCATGAGATGCAAGACCAGTTCCACATCTTGGACAATATGGAAGTATCTTATGCCCTTCGTATACATATCCTTCTTTGTTAAACTTGTTTAATATCCACCATACAGATTCTATATAGTTGTTATCTAAAGTTATATATGGATTATCTAAGTCTATTTCGTATGCCATTCTCTCAGTCATATCTCTCCACTGTTTTTCATAAGTGAAAACAGACTCTCTACACTTTTGATTAAATTTATCTATTCCGTAAGCTTCTATTTCTTGCTTATCAGATAAACCTAATTCCTTTTCTACTTGTATTTCAACAGGTAGACCATGTGTATCCCAACCAGCTTTTCTTTTTACTTGCTTTCCATTCATAGTTTGGTATCTACAAACAGAGTCTTTTAATGTTCTAGCTATAACATGGTGTATTCCTGGGTTTCCATTTGCTGTTGGAGGACCTTCATAGAATACGAAACTTGGATCATTTTTCCCTTTTTCTAAAGTTTTCTCAAGTATGTTTATATCATTCCAATACTTAGAAACTTCTGCTTCTGCTTGCTTTACAGAAGAGTCAACTAATGACTTAAACTTTGACATAGTATCACCCTTTCATATTAATTGTTATCTAAATTTTGTTAGAATGTTTAAACCTAACTAATTTACATTTTAATTTTTTGTATTAAAAAACTCGCCCCCCTAAAACAAGGGACGAGTATTAATCGCGTTACCACCCTAATTCTATACATATATAAAATACACTTTACTTATGTATAGCACTCAAATAGTATAACGGCACTTTACCGGCACAGCTTAATCAAATACTTTTTCAGCCTGCAGCTTCGGAGTGATTTTCCACTTTATAAATTTATTGGTTCTCAGCAACCCAACTCTCTGTAAAATTATCTAAAGCTTACTGTCTCCATCATAGCTTTTATTTATATTTTTGTTTATAATATGAGATTTTATAACAAATCATTAAAATAGTCAATTACTTTTTATTTTATATTAATCTAATGTAGCTGCTGCCTCTTTTTCTATTGGCATATCAAATAATGTTGTCTCAAAAGCTCTCATATCATTTTCATCAACATTATAGAATATTTCATCTATACTTCTTATTTCATCTTCTAGTAAAGATTTAAATTTATTTCTAAATACTTTAAATTCTTTTACCATTTCATTATATTCTTTTCTTATTTCTATTACTTGATTATTAGCTTGTTCAATTATTTGTCTTGCTTTTAAATCAGCTTCTTCTACTATTATCTTAGCTTTTTTATTTGCAGCAGTACAAGTATCTTCTGCAACACTTTCAGCTCTTATAAGTGTAGCTTTTAATGTTTCTTCTATATTTTCATATTTGTTTATTTGATCTTGATATAATCTTACTTTTTCTTTAAGGTCTGAATTTTCTCTACATAGATGTTCATAATCTTCCTTAACTGCATCTAAAAATTCATCAACCTCTTCTTCTCTGTATCCTCTTATTCCTTTTTTAAATTCCTTATTTTCTATTTCTATTGGAGTAAGCATGCTTTTCTCCCTCCTATATTATTAACTTAGCACAAACTTTTATTCTGCCTTTTTTAGTAATATCTCCTATTTTAGATATTACTGCCCTACCTTTACCTCTAACTGATATTAGTGAATTATTTTCTATTTCTTTAGATGCAGATGTTATCTTTTCATAATTAACAAAAACTCTTTCTGCATTTATGTATTTTAAACTTTCTTGTCTTGATATATTATATAATCCACTTATAATACAATCTAGCCTACTTGATGATACTGTAAATGATATATCTTTATAATTTAATGAGCTTTCTATTATATCTTCTCTTGATATTTCATACACTGAAACACTATTTGTCGAAACTTTTTGTAAGTTCATAATTATAAAATCACATATATCACAACTTACAATTATTTGGCAAAAGCTATCGTGTATAATAATATCTCCTATCATCTCTCTTTTTATACCAAGACCCATAAGAGACCCTAAATAGTCCTTATGTGATATGCTTTTAAACTTAAAATTACCTTCTACTTGTATAAATTTAAGGTTATCATCTATATCTTCATATTCCATATAAAATGGATATATAAATATTTTACTTCTTTCAGCCTCTTTATGTCCACCATCAACAGAGTATTTTAAATCACTATAAGAATTCAAAATAGCAATAGCATTTTTGATTTCATAAGGATTTAAAAATTCCGTTTGTCTTACATCATAATTTTTCATTGTGGCATTAGCTTTATCTATAACCTTAAACATTTTATTTTTTAATTCTATATCCTTAATATGATTAGTTAGTTTTAGCCTGTCCACTATTATCTCCTCTTAATAGAACACGATTAGTGCCACCCTCTTTAGTAACATTAATACTAATATTGCTATCATTGGTGAAAAATCTACCGGTCCACTATTGTACTTATACATTATAGACCTTATAGGACCTTCTATTGGTTCTGTTATATTATTTAATATATAGTATAACTTACTTCCCATCCCATTAGGAAACCAAGACATTAAACTCTTTATAATTATTATCCAAGATAATATATCAAATAGATAATATAAAGCCAATCCTATAGTACTCATTATTTAACCCCTTTACTTTTATATTTTATTTATTATTTTGCCAAGGGAAAAGTGTCTTGCTGTTTTCTAATTCCTTTTTTAAATTTGCATCTATATCTACATTATTTGGTGCAAGTATAAATATAGCTTTAGATACTTTTTGTATACTTCCCTCTAAAACATATACAGCTCCATTCATAAAGTCAAATATAGACTTCTTAGCAACTGGATCTTTTAAATTTTCTAAGTTAACTATTACAGTTCTCTTACTCTTTAAATGATCCGCTATAGTTGTAACTTCATCGTATTTTTTAGGTTCTACTATTACAACCTTCATTTGAGTGTTAGTATGTAACTTTACTATGTTAGTATTTTTTATAGCTGTTCCAATTTCTGGTTCCATATCTAGTTCATCTTCAATTATTTCTTCTTCTTCGATATAATCTTCATCTTCCTCTATAAACCAATTTTTAAACTTAGTTATCATGTTATCTCCCATTATTGACTTCCTCCTTATTTATTAATCAAATTTTAAATTCATATAATCTACTTATCGTAATTTCTGGCTCCAAATATAGAGGTTCCAACTCTAACTATATTAGACCCTTCCTCTATTGCTATTTCATAATCATTGCTCATTCCCATAGATAAATATTCCATAGAAACATTGTTTATATTTAACTTATCAATTTCTACAGCTAATTCCTTTAATCCTCTAAATACTTTTCTAACTTCATCTTTATTTTCTGTAAAAGGCGCCATAGTCATAAGACCTTTAATTTTTATATTATTATAATTATTTGCTACTTCTTTTATAAAATCTATAGCACCTTCTTTATATATACCATGCTTGCTTTCTTCTTTTGATATATTTATTTGTACTAAACAATTTATAGTCTTATCTATCTTTTCTGCCCTTTTTTGTATTTCTTCACATAAAGCTATTCTATCTAAAGAGTGTATCATATAAACCTTATCTATTATATACTTTACCTTATTAGTTTGTAAACTTCCTATTAAATGCCAATTTACTTTATCGCCTATAACTTCATACTTTCTAGCTAGTTCTTGTGGCTTATTTTCTCCAACATCTTTAACTCCATTTTCTATAGCTTCTAAAACCTTATCTACATCTACAGTCTTAGTTACTGCTAATAAAGTTACTTCATCAATTTTTCTATTAGAAACATTACAACTATTTTTAATTTTTTCTCTTACCATATCTAAATTTTCTTTTACGCTTGACACTTTATCACCTACTTTATTTTTATTTTCTTATTTATAATATTTGGGTTTAATACAACCTCATCATGCAATGCAATCACTTTTTCTTTATCGCTACTATCATTTTTTACGAATATATAATCATCAGCTTCATAGGCAACATCACTTAATTCAACAAATTCCATATTGTTAGTTTGCTGATTTAATATATATACCCCTTTTTTCTTGTCTACTGATTTTATAGATTTCTTTGGTATCTTAAAACCTTCTATATGCTTATATATTATATCAAATTCTTCTACTCTTGTATCATAAATTCCTATATTTTGGCTAGTTATTTTTAGTATTACTATGATATCATCATTATCTTTTTTAACCTTATTGACCTTACCATCTAATATTTCTTCATTAAAAGATATTTCAATCTTATTACCTACTTCAAAATATTTCCTATATTTTTCTTCTATACATACTGCTATATATACATCATTTGGATTAACTATTTTAAATACTGGATCATTTTCTTTAATTTTTTTATCATTTGAATTTATATCTGTATAGTTATTATTAGTATTCTCTATATCATCTTTGGTTAAATAATCTATACTATCTGTATTATACTTTCCTTCATTTTCATCTATTTTATAAGATATTACTCCTGATATATCAGCTTTTACATAAGATGTAGAACTTTTTGCCTTTTTTTCTAGAATTGCTTTTTTATTTTTACTATTTTCTAACTGATTAGCTGTGATATGTTTTAATGTACTATTATCTTGACTATCTATTTGTTCCTTTAACTTATTTATTTCTTTGTCTAAGTTTTCTATATCTGAATTTATTTTTTCTATATCTATATCCTTATATATATATCCTATATTTTCTGATTTTTGTACTTTTTCACCTTCTTCATGTAGATTTTTAAACGTTCCATCTGCATTTGATACAATTACACTCTCATCTTTTATTACAAGCCCTTTTGTATTAATTTTTAGCTCCATATCTTCTAATTCAACGGCCATAGTCCTGGTATTTTCACCTATTAAAAATATACTAATTTGAAATACAAAATATATAGCTATTCCTAGTATTAGTATTTTAGATATTTTCTTATTTTTCATACTTTTCCCCCTTTAAATCTAGGTACTTTATTAATTCTTCAAATAATATTATATTTCCTTTTATTGTGGTGATTCTAAATCTTAAATATTTGCTTGTATATTTAATTTTGCTTACAATCTAATAAATAAAAAAAAGTGTAGGCTATTAATTTATATAGCCTACACTTTTTTTATTTATTAGATTCCTTTTTAACTTTTTCTTCCCAGAAATCAGCATTCTTTATCCCAAGTTTTATTGGATCAAATGTTCTTTCTTCTCTTGGTATTCCTGCTTTCATTTGTTCTTCATAATCTTTGAAACACTTCATGGCTACATTTGATAATAAAAGTATAGCTATTATATTTAACCAAGCCATACTTCCAACACCTATATCCCCCATAGTCCATGCAAGAGATGCTGTCTTTACACAACCAAATGCAACTGCTCCTAATAATATAACTCTAAGTATATTTATAAATAACTTAGTTGTTTTTCCTTTAAATATTCTCTTACTTATATATATAATATTAACTTCTGCTATATAGTAGTATGCCATTATAGTCGTAAAGGCAAAGAAGAATAATGCTATAGATACAAAGGCTGACCCAAATCCTGGTATCAACGAGTCTACTGCTGTTTGAGTATATATAGGTCCTATCTCAACTCCTGGTAAATTCTCAACAATCATAGCTCCATTTACTCCATGAACGTTATAGCTTCCTGTCATAAGTATCATAAATCCTGTTGCTGAACATACAAATAAAGTATCTACATATACTGAAAATGCTTGAACTAAACCTTGCTTAGCTGGATGACTTACTTCAGCTGCTGCTGCTGCTTGTGGCCCAGTTCCTTGACCTGCTTCATTTGAATAAACTCCACGTTTTACTCCCCAAGCTATTGTTGAACCTATTATTCCTGCAAATGCTTGCTCTGCTCCAAATGCAGACTTAAATACTAACTCTATAATACTTGGTAATTGTTCTATATTAACAGCTATTATTACAAGAGACATTAATATATAAATCCCTCCCATAAATGGAACTATTAATTCTGCTGCAGAACTTATTCTTTTTATTCCACCAAATATTATAAGTGCTAGTAATATAACTAGGACTACAGTTATTATCATTGGGTCTATCTTAAAAGCATTATTTACTGCTACTGTTATAGAGTTAGATTGAACACCAGGTAGTAATAATCCTGTTGCTAATACTGTTGCTAATGCAAATAATATGCCGTACCATTTAGAAAACTTAGTATTTCCAAGTCCCTTTTCAATATAGTATGCTGGTCCTCCACGATATAATCCATCATGTTCTTCTTTATAAACTTGGGCTAATGTAGATTCTGCAAATGCTGATCCTGCACCTAAAAATGCTATTGCCCACATCCAAAATAGTGCTCCTGGTCCTCCCATTGCTATAGCCGTCGCTACCCCTGCTATATTACCGGTACCTATACGCCCTGCTAGCGCTGTACATAGAGCTTGAAATGATGAAATACCCTGAGCTGATTTTTCTCCTTTAAATAATAAGGCTACCATTTCTTTAAGGTGTCTTATTTGAGAGAATTTGGTTCTAAAAGAAAAATAAATACCTGAACCTAAACATAAAAATACTAACCAGTTACTCCAAATAATATCATTTATTGCATAAACAATACGCTCCATAACATACCCCCTTTTTTAATATATATTCTATAAATTTTTTGATTTAATAGATTATATTATTAATTTTGGATATATGTTCTTTAAATTTCAAGTATTTTCTGACAATTTAAAAAATTATCATATAATCATTTTAACTTTATTATAAGCTTATATAAGAATAGGAAAGGTTTTTAACCTTTCCTACGTTTAAATATTATCTTAATTAGCCATCTAATTTTTATCAGTGTATTTTATAATAATATAGTTATTATATTACTACTTCCTTCATTTATTATCTTTTGTAAAGTTTTTTGTATCTTAACTCTTATTTCTTCAGGCATTGTATATAGCTTACTTTGTAATTGTTCCTTAACTAAATCATGTAAAGATTTTCCAAACATATTTGATGACCATATTTCATTAGGATTTTGTTCAAATTCCTCTTGCATATATTTTATCATCTCTTCGCCTTGATTTTGGCTTCCAACTATAGGTGCTATCTCTGTAGATATATCAGCTTTTATTATATGAAGTGACGGTGCATTTGCTCTTAATTTTACTCCATATTGTTTTCCTTGTTTTATTATTTCTGGTTCCTCTAAGCTTAATTCTTCTAAAGATGGCGCTACAACTCCATAGCCTTTTGTTTTTGCATCTATTAAAGCAGATTCTATCTTGTCATATTCATTTTTAACTCTAGATAACTTAGTTACTAAGCTAAGCAGTTGATGGTCTCCATCTATTTTAAATCCACTCTTTTCTTCTAATACATTGTAGAATAAATCTTGCTTAGCAGATAAATCTATACTTATAACACCTTCTCCAAGTTCAACATTATCAACTGATGTATCTTCTAAGAATTCTAACTCTGAAAATCCTGCTACAATACTATCTATATCTCTTATCTTTCCAATTTCTTCTATACTTTGCTTTAATGTGAATATTATATTATTTTTTATCCAATGATTTCTCTCTAATCCTTCTATCCATTGAGGTAAATTTATTCTTATTTCATTTAATGGAAAATCATAAAGTACTGTTTCCATAACGCTCTCTATATCTTCTTCATCCATAGCTAATACATTTAATGGTACTATAGGAGCTTCATACTTTTCTTCTAATTCAGATCTTAATAATTCTATATCTTCACTGTATGGATCAAGTGTATTTAATACAATAGCAAAAGGCTTATTTAAAGACTTTAACTCATTTATAACTCTTTCTTCTGCTTGTAAATAACTCTTTCTATCTATACCTGTTACTGAACCATCTGTTATAACTACTATACCTAATGTTGAATGATCTCTTATAACTTTTTTAGTTCCTATCTCTGCTGCTTGCTCAAATGTCATAGCTTCTTGTGACCATGGCGTTGATACTAATCTTTGTTTACCATCTTCTTCATGTCCTAAAGCTCCATCTACTATGTACCCAACACAATCAACCATTCTAACTTTTAAATTTACAGTATCTCTAACCTTTATCTCCACTCCATCTGCTGGAACAAATTTTGGTTCTACTGTCATTATTGTCTTACCTGAACCACTTTGAGGTATTTCATCCTTTGTTCTTTCCTTTTTAAATTCATTTTCTATATTCGGTATTACTAACTTTTCCATAAACTTTCTTATAAATGTAGATTTACCCGTTCTAACAGGACCTACTACACCTATATATATATCTCCTTGAGTCCTCTTAGCTATGTCTTCATATATGTTATTCATTAATTTTCCCCTCCTGCATATAGTTTCTTAATAAAGTATATTTTTATTTGTCCCCTATTATTACTAATAATTTCTAAATTTATATATAAATCATGCTTGTCATTTTTAATTTTTAAAATAAAAAAGCTAGGATTAAAATCCTAGCTTATCTTCCACTACTTCTTCTATTTCATGTGTTTTGTTTCTCATCATTAAATCTGCTACTACTTCATTTGGATTTGCACCTTCGTGAAGTACAGAATATATTGCACTTGTAATTGGCATATCTATACCTAGCTTTTTAGAAACATCATAAGCAACTTCTGTAGCAGTTATACCTTCTACTACCATTTTAACTTCAGCAAGAGTTTCTTCTAAACTTTTTCCTTGCCCTATAAGAATTCCTGCTCTTCTATTTCTACTATGCATACTTGTACAAGTAACTATTAAATCACCTATACCTGATAGTCCTGAGAAAGTAGATAAATTAGCACCCATTTTAACTCCTAATCTTCCTATTTCTCTTATACCTCTAGTCATAAGTGCAGCTTTTGCATTATCTCCATATCCTAAACCATCACATATACCTGCACCAAATGCAATTATATTTTTAAGAGCTCCACCAAGTTCAACTCCTACTATGTCAGGGTTAGTATACACTCTAAATTTAGGTGTCATAAACATATCTTGAACTATTTGAGCCACTTCTAAATTTTCTGATGCAACTACTACTGTAGTAGGTATATCTCTTGCAACTTCTTCTGCATGAGATGGACCTGATAAAGTTACATAAGGATTATTTGGAAGCTCCTCAGCTACAACCTCTGATAGTCTAAGCCCAGTTCCTCTTTCTAATCCTTTTGCAACATCTACTACTATTTGTTCATCTTTTACAAATGGCTTTAGGCTACTTGAAACACTTCTTATAGCTTGAGAAGGTACTGCTAATACTATAATTTTACTGTCTAGTACTGCTTCTTCTAAAGATGTTGTAAGTGTTATGTTATTTGGGAATAAAACCCCTGGTAAATAATCTATATTTTCTTTTGTCTTATTTATTTTATCAGCTTGTTCTTGACTTAAAGTCCATATGCTTACTTCATAGCCTTTTTTAGCTAGTACTAAACCTAATGCACTTCCCCAACTTCCAGCTCCTAAAATACATACTTTTTCCATTAAAAACACCACCTAGATACTATTTTATTTTTTTTCTCCAATTTTTCTTTCTGTTTTATTTATAAGTCTTTTTATATTTTCTCTATGAGTATATATAACTGATAGAGTTAAAAATAATGTAACTAGTACACCTTTTGTATTTTGACTAAATATCATTATTACTGGAGAAAGTGATATACTAAGTACTGATCCTAGTGATACGTATTTAGTTATATAAACTATTATTAAAAATACTAAAAAGCAGCTTAAGGCCATTATAGGATTAACTGCTATCATAGAACCTAAAGATGTAGCAACTCCTTTTCCACCTTTAAATCCTAAAAATGCTGGCCAGTTATGACCACTAACAACTCCTACAACAGCTATATACTTAGCTGTAAGTGGGTCTAGTCCAATATATTTAGCAATTATACCTGCTAATAATACGGCTATTATTCCTTTTAATAAGTCTCCTACAAATGTCATAAGACCTGCCTTTTTTCCAAGAGTTCTAAGTACATTAGTAGAACCTGCATTTCCCGATCCCTGAGTTCTTATGTCCACTCCTGCTAATCTTCTAGCAATAATATATGATGTTGATATATTTCCTAAAAGATAAGCAATTATAAAAATTATTAAATAGTTAAGCATACTAATCCCCCTTAAGTAATTTTATTACCTTCTTTTTTCTCTGTATTCAAAGTGTATAGGAGTTCCTTCAAATCCAAAGTTCTCTCTTATCTTATTTTCAAGATATCTTTGATATGAGAAGTGAGTTAACTGCTTGTCATTTATAAATAACGTAAACTTAGGTGGCTTAACTCCTGTTTGAGAACCATAGTATATTTTTAATCTCTTTCCTTTGTCTGATGGTGGTTGATTTAACATTACAGCTTCACCTATTACATCGTTTAATGCTGATGTTGATACTCTCTTAGCATTTTCGTTTGCTACAAATTCTGCAGTTTCTAATATTTTATTCATTCTTTGATTAGTTTTAGCAGAAACAAATAGCACTGGTGCATACATCATAAATGGGAACTTTTCTCTTATTTCTTTTGTGTAATTTCCTAAAGTCTTGTTGTCTTTTTCTATTAAGTCCCACTTATTAACAACGAATATACATCCTTTACCTTCATCATGTGCTATACCTGCAACTTTTGTATCTTGTTCAGTTATACCTTCTGCTGCATCTATTACTATCATTACAACATCTGCTCTATCTACTGCTGCCATAGATCTTATAACACTATATTTTTCTACTGTTTCATATATCTTACTTTTCTTTCTTATACCTGCCGTATCTATAAGCATGAACTGTTGTCCATCTCTTTCTAGATAAGTATCTACAGCATCTCTAGTAGTTCCAGCTATTGGACTTACTATAACTCTTTCTTCTCCTAACATCTTGTTAACTATAGAACTCTTTCCTGCATTAGGCTTTCCTGTTATAGCTATCTTTATTATATCTTCGTCATACTCTGTATTTAATCCTTTAGGGAAAAATGCTATTACTTCATCTAGTAAGTCTCCAAGTCCCATTCCATTAGCACTAGATATTGCAAATGGAGTTCCTAATCCTAATTCATAAAAGTCATATATGTTATCAAATTGATTTATATTATCTATTTTGTTAACTACTAATATAACTGGTTTACTAGTCTTTCTAAGTATTTGTGCAACTTCTTTATCTGCTGCTGTAAGTCCTGCCTTTCCATCAACTACAAACATTATAACGTGAGCCATGTCCATAGCAAGCATTGCTTGATTTCTCATTTTAGATAGTATTATATCTCCATTATCTGGCTCTATACCACCTGTATCTATTAATGTGAAGTATCTGTCTAACCACTCAACTTCAGTGAATATTCTATCTCTAGTTACTCCTGGAGTATCTTCTACTATAGATATTCTTTTTCCTGCTAGTTTATTAAATAATGTTGATTTACCAACATTAGGTCTTCCTACTACTGCAACTATCGGTCTATTATTGCTATTGCTCATAATAATCTCCCTTCTCTACTTTAATATTTTATCAACAAAGTCTTTACCTTCATTTAAGCAAGGTATTACTTCAATTCCCATTTTATTGTTTAATTCTTCTAAAGTTATATTATCTAAGAATATATCTTCATCTGCTTTTAGCATACTTCTTGGTATATAAAGAGTCTCTCCTAAATCTATACCTTTTAATTGATCCATTATATCTGTTGCTGTTATAAGTCCAGAAACAGTTATTGTCTCTCCAAAGAAATTATTTATTATCTTATAAACGTTAATCTCCATATTAGGACACTTATCCATTATTTCTTTTGCCATTTTACATATAAATTCATATGCAGAATGCCCTGTTGCTATAGAAACTTTCTTTTTTATATTTATCTTTTCTTCAGATAAAGTAGTTAGTTGATCTTGTATTTCTCTTTCAAGCTTACTAATCATTCCTACTCCATTTTCAAATTGTATAAATCCTTCATATTCATCATAGTCTAATAATTTTTTATTAGCCATTACATAAAATTCATCTGATAAGAATATAAATCTTGTTCCTAATTCCTTTAGATATTTTTCATGTAATTTTTCAACTTGTTCTATAGTCTCTCTTGCAGTTTTCTCGTTAAATATCTCTAAGTTAGGTAAATGATCCCTATGCTTAGTTATACCTACTGGAACTGCTGCTGCACTATTTACATATGGATATAATTTAGATAAATCAGATACTGTTCTTTCTAATTCTTCTTTATCATTATATCCAGGACATAAAACTATTTGACAGTTCATTTGTATCTGTGCATCTGCTAATCTTTTCATTATATCATATAATTTACCTGCAAACTTATTTTTTATCATCTTCTGTCTAAGTTCTGGGTTTGTAGTATGAACTGATATATTTATTGGACTTATTCTGTATCTTATTATTTTATCTATATCTTCTTCACTCATATTTGTAAGAGTTACAAAGTTACCTTGTAAAAATGATAATCTTGAGTCATCATCTTTAAAATAAAGAGTTTCTCTCATTCCTTTTGGAAGTTGATCTATAAAGCAAAATACACATTTATTTCTACAACTTTTAGCTTTGTCTATTATAGGGTTAGAAAATTCTATACCTAAATCATCATCATATTCTTTTTCTATCTCATATACATATATTTCACCATTTATTTTTTGTATCTCAACTTCTAAGTATTCATCACTTAATAAAAATCTATATTCTATTATATCTTGTATTGGTTGGCCATTTATAGAAATAAGTATGTCTCCTACCTCTATTCCTAGTTCCTCTGCAATACTATTATTATAAACTTTGCTAACTACGTTATTCATTTTCTTTACGTTTACTTCCATGAACTTTCACCACTTTTCTCCATATGATTACATCGTTTTATAATACCACGGTTTGCTGAAATTAGTCAATATTTGCAATAAGTTAAAAGGTACCCTAAAAGGTACCTTTAATGTTTAACTACGATTAATGTTCCATTTGTCATATCATGAACCATTCCTCCAACGCTCTTTGCCATAAGCATTGCTTTATGTTGAAGATCTTTATCATCCTCTGCATAAAATATAGGACATCCTCCACCAAATTTCATATTTTTATCTGTAGTTATTACTGCTAATGTATATTCTGTTAAACCCATATTTTCTCCCATATTATACACTTCCTTTCTCGCCTATTTTATAATTAATAGATAGATTTCTACCTTTTGAACTAGATAATATCGGACAAGACCTAACAGCCTCTAATACTTTTTCTACATCTCTCTCTATTGGTACATAAGCTATCATTATACTTTGTTTCTGAGGATGTCTTCTTGGAAGAGGTACAAATGCCGGTTCATTATCATCTCTAAAAAGTCCTACTCTTGAATATATATTATATACTATAGCTTGCCTTTGTCCTGCATCGTATAATACACTTGCATTTATATAATTGTTGTCTTTTGGGATAATTTCTATACCTATTCCATTTTCTAAATATCTTTGTCTATCACTTTCAAGACCTACATTTGTTATTCCCTTTAAATCTCCTACTTGAAGAATTGATTCATCAACAAATTTTATTTCTACTTGTCGAACATCTGCTATGTCTTCAATAGACTTTCTTTTTAATAATTTTTTAAGTATTATAGCTAATATAAGTCCAAATACCCCACTTATAAGTAAGCTACTATTTTGAGATATATTAAATTCTTTTATCATAAAATGATACAAAGATATAGTTGAAAAAGATGTTACTATACACATATAATTTCTTACTTCATATGTTCTTGCTATTTCTTCTATAAACGCACTTCCTCTTTTAACTAATTGAATATCTTCTAAGTTTTGAAGTGTATTTCTTCTACTTTCTCTTACTTTTCTAAACTGTTCTGCTGCCAATGATAAAAATGTAATTGATGTATATGACTTCTCTAGTAAAGCAGGAACAACTAATGCTCCTAATGCTGAAGCTACAAATGCTAACACAAGTTGTGTTAAAAGCACGTTTGGTTGTGTAGGGTATTGTTTTTTATCTACATTTAACATTATTAACCTAGATAGCACACCTATTGATAAGGCCACTACAAATGCTGTATCCATAATACCACCTCTTTATTTTTATATAGTTTTTTTGTAATCACTATTTTTGCCTTTTGCTGTTTCTATAATAGGAGTACTTCTTGCTATTTCAATCATAGTTTCTATATCCTTCATTATTGGAATAAAAGGTATTACTACTGAACGTTTATCAAAATCTGTTTCTGATATAGTTAATATGTCTTTTTCATCTACATCTTTATCTACACCCATATGAATAAATATATTATGTATTATAGCTTGTCTTTGTCCTATATCACTTACTATACCAAAATCACCTAAGCTTTTAGGAATTATTTCTATTGCCAATCCTTCATTTAAATATCTATTTCTAGTATCTTCTAAACCTATGTTCCCTATATAAACTCCATTTACTTTAAGAACTGATTTATCAAAATGAATCTTAGCTTCTCTAACTTCTGCTACATCTGCTATACTATCTCTTCTTAAATATCTTCTTATTATAAGCCCTATAATTCCAGCACCTATAGCTGCTGCTATCGTTGATACTAAAAATCCATATAATAAATAGTTATTAAATAGTATAAATAAGCCTGATGCCATTAATGATGATAGTAAACTTATATAACATCTAGATTCATAAGTCGAAGCTATCTCTTCTACATAAGCTGATCCTTTTGGCACTATCTCTGCTTCGTCAATATTTTTTAAGGTTATTCTTTCTTGCTCTGCCAGGCCTTGAAATTGTTGTATTGCTATTGCAAAAAATGTTAATGCAGAGAATTCATTTTCTAAAAGAGCCGGAAGGGCTATTGCTCCTAAAAATGCAGCTAGTGCTGATGTTATTATTTGTTCTAGATAATCCTGAGGCCTTCTTGGATATTGTTTATCTACAACCCTAAGAACTAATGCTCTGCATAATATACCTAGAATAGATGCTACCATAAACGAATGTCTAAAAACACCTTCCCTTAATACACTCTCTTCCATCATATCAACTCCTTTGTTTTTACAACTATTGTTCCTAATTTAAAATATCATGATAATAGTTTGTGCAAAAACAAAAAAAAATTTCCTTTATTTAAAGGAAATTTTCTCAGGTATATTAACTATGAATTCACTACCATGTCTTAATTCACTTTTTACTTCTATTGTTCCACCTAAAGACTTAACTATATGCTTTATTATAGCAAGACCTAAACCTGTACCGCCTACTTCTTTACTTCTTGCTTTATCAACTCTATAAAATCTCTCAAATATACGATTTATATCTTCTTTAGGTATACCTATACCTTCATCTTTTACTTTTATTATGATTTTATCTTGTTTTGTACCTACACTTACCTTTACTGTCTTACCTTGATTTTCTGGAGTATACTTTATTGCATTATCTATTAGATTTAAAAATACTTGTTTTATATAATCTCTATTTGCAAATACTACAATCGATTTATCATCAAACTCATAAGTTAAGTTTATATTTTTAGATTTCGCTATATAATTAGTCATTTCATATACTTCTAAAAAGACATTATATAAGGATACACCTTCGTAAACTATCTTTTCATTATTTTCGATAAATGAAAGTAATAATATATCATCAATCAATCTTTTTAATCTATCTGATTCAGTTTCGATTATACTTAAAAATCGATTTCTAGTTTGTACATCAATATTTTCATTTAGCCTTAAGGTCTCTACAAAACCACTTATTGATGTTAAAGGTGTTTTTAATTCATGGCTAACATTTGCTACAAAATCACTTCTCATATGTTCTAATTTAACTTTTTCAGTTATATCTTGTATATTTATTATAGAACCTATTATTATGTGCTTTATACTTTCAAGATATATTGGGTCTATGCTAACCTTATATACTAAATCATCATTAATTTTTAGTTCATCGGTTTTATTTTGCTTCCAACCTTTAAACGTATTTATTTCTTCTAATAACTTTTCTTCTTTTATTACATTTTTTATATTTTTTCCTTCTACCAATATACCATTATCACATTTTAACATTCTTTTAGCTTCTTCATTTATAAGCATTATATTTCCATCTATATCTATAGCCAAAATTCCATGAGATATACTTTTTAGTATAGAAGTTTTTTGTAAATTGCTATAGTCCAAATCACTTATGGTTTTGTCCATTATTTCTATCATTTCATTAAAGTTTCTGCTTAATTCACCTAAATCACCTTTAGCTGTACTACTTATTCTTGAATGAAATTCTTTATTACTTATTTTTTTAGAAACATATATAAATTCTTCTAAATACTTTCTTAATCTTAAAGTATATCGTATTGACAATATAGAGATTATTATAGATATTAATAAAATAGAATACCCTAGTGTACTTAACTGTTCCATGTTGTTATCTCCTAAGTTATATTTTAATCTATTTTATATCCAACACCTCTAATTGTCTGAATATACTTGTCCGATTCATTTTCACTTTCAATTTTTTTTCTAAGATATCTTATATGAACATCTACTGTTCTTGTCTCACCATAATACTCATATCCCCATATTTTATCTAATAAATAATTTCTAGAAAGAACCTTTCCTTTATTTTCTAGTAAAAGTTTTAATAATTCAAATTCCTTAAGAGTAAGTTCTATTTTTTCGCTTCCTTTATATACCTCATGTTTACTTAAATCAACTTTTAAGTCTCCAGTAGATAATGTAGATTCTTTAGTCTTTACTTTTATATTACACCTCCTAAGTACAGTACCTATTCTAGCAAGTAGTTCTTTTATACTAAATGGCTTTGTCATATAATCATCAGCACCAAATTCAAGCCCTTCTACTTTATCATTTTCCATATTTTTAGCAGTAAGCATTATAACTGGTGTATTAGCTAATTCTTTGTCACTTCTTATCTTTCTAAGTACATCAATACCACTTATATTAGGTAACATCCAGTCTAATAATATTAAATCAGGCTTTAATTCTCTTGCCTTTATATATCCATCTATTCCGTCGTATGCATAGTCAACTTCATAGTTTGACATTTCTAAATTGAACTTTAAAAGCTCTACTATATGCATTTCATCATCTATAACAAGTACTTTTACTTTCATGGTATTAATTCACCTCTTTATTTTATCTCTAGTATCATACCTATTCTTTCATTTGTTTTATCATGTTTTCTGTAAGAATGGAATCTATCACTTTCACAACTTGTGCAAATATTTAAGTTTATTATGTTTTCTTTTTTAACATCACATTCTTTTAATATTTGTTCATTAACATTCCATAAATCTAAATGATACTTCCCTTCTTTTATTATATAAAATTTTTCATCTTTGTTTGTAAGAATTGTGTTAAATTTTTCTATAAGCTCTTCTGAAACTTCATAACAACATCTACCTATAGATGGTCCTATAACACTTACTATATCTTTTGGATTAGTGTTATATTTTTCTATCATTTTATCTATAGTATTTTTAACTATTTTTGAATAAGTCCCTCTCCATCCAGCATGGATAAGCCCAATAGCTTTATTTTTCTTGTCTATTAAAGCTATTGGAACACAATCTGCTGTAAATATTAATAGTGGAGTATTTGTTAAGTTTGTTATAAGTGCATCTCCATCCTTCTTTAATCCTATATCAAACTTTTCAACTACATTAACTATATCTGAATGTATTTGTACATTACTTGTTAAGTTTTTAAAATTAAAGTTCCCTTCTTTACAAACAGTTAACATATCATCTTTTGACTTTGCATCTACATTTTTAAGAGTTACAGCTAAATTTACAAAGTCTAAATTTTTATCTATTTCATTTACTCTTATGAATTTTTCCATGCTAGTTACCTTTCTCTGTTAATATATTTTTTAGCTCTGCTACAAAAGTATTTATATCCTTGAATTGTCTATATACAGATGCAAATCTAACATAAGCTACTTCGTCAACCTCTTTTAGCCTATCCATTACCATTTCTCCGATTTCCCCAGTTTCTATTTCAGATATATAAAGCTTATTTATTTCGTTTTCTATATAGTATACTATGTCATCTATTTGCTCTACTGATACAGGTCTTTTTTCACAAGACTTTAGTATTCCATTTTTTAACTTTTCTCTATCAAAATATTCTCTGTTATTATCTTTTTTAACTACCATTACAGGTGTCATCTCTATTTTCTCATAAGTAGTAAACCTTTTTTTACAAGATTCACACTCTCTTCTTCTTCTTATAGACTTTCTGTCTGTATGTCTTGAATCTACTACTTTAGATTCTTTATAGTTGCAGTAAGGGCATTGCATATCTATATCCTCCTTTGTTGGCTATATATTAAAATCGTCTATATTTAGTTCTGAACCTATATTTACTATTATAGTATCACAACCTATCTTTAGTATATCATTAAAAAATATAACTTGTCCTTCATCACCTCTTGAAAATAGACTTCTTCCTCCATCTCCACTAACTGTAAAAGACATTATTTTTCCCTCATTTATATCTAAATTTATATCAGTTATAAATCCCATTCTTTTTCCATTTTTAATGTTTATGATTTCCTTTTCCATTATATCAGATACTCTTAACATTATAATCCCCTCCCTTACAAAAATAAATATGTACTTGTACAAAAAAAAATAACCTTTATAGGCTATTTTTTAAAAATTATCTTTATATTTTTCTAACATCTCTATAAACTTCTCAACTAAATATGGATCAAATTGAGTACCAGCATTAGCTCTCAATTCTTGTATTCCTTCTTCATGGCTCTTCCTTGTGTTATATGGTCTATTAGATGTCATTGCGTCAAAACTATCTGCAATAGTAATCATTCTTGCCAAATATGGAATCTCCTCTTTTTGAAGTTTATCTGGATAACCTTTCCCATCATACCTTTCATGATGGTGTCTTATTATAGATCTAAAATCCTTTAGTGGCACTATATGGTGTATAAGGTCAACTCCTGCTTGAGGATGATTTCTAAGCATATTAAATTCTTCGTCTGTAAGTCTACCTTTTTTATTTAAAACTTCTTCAGGAATTTCTAGCTTACCAATATCATGTAAATATGCTGCTATCTGTATTTGTGCTTGGTCGTGTTCACTTAATCCAATAGACTGTGCAAACCACTTACAATAAATAACCACTCTCTCTGTATGGCCATATGTATATCTATCTTTTATATTTATCATATTTATAAATGTTTTTAATGATTTTATTGTTTCTTCTGGTATATTTATTTCTCTGCATAAGTCATATAATATACTGTGGTATGACTCTACTCTATTTTTATTAAAAGATTTTGCTCTATATAAGGCATCATCTGCTGTGTTTATAAGCTGATGTTTATTAATAGCACTATTTGGATAAGATGATACACCTATTGATATAGTAATATTTTTGTTTGGTTGATTTTCTTGACCTTCAAACTCAGTCTGTTGTATTGCATTTCTTATATTTTCACCAATTTTTATAGCATCCTCTTCTGTTGTGTCAGGAAGTACTGCTGCAAATTCTTCTCCACCATACCTTGCAACTATATCATTTTCTCTCATATTTTCATTTAATATTTTCCCAATCTTTTCAAGTAATAAATCCCCAGCTTGATGCCCATTTACATCATTATAATTTTTAAAGTAATCTATATCCATAAATAATAAAGAAACTTCTTTATCATTTTTATCTGCTTCTATTAGTGTATTATTAAGATATTCTTGAAAATACCTATGATTGTATAATCCAGTTAATTCATCTTTATTTGCTAATTCTCTTAATTCCTTACTATGTTCTCTTTCTGTATCAACATACATACCTAGTATAATAGCTATAACAAATAAGGCTGCACTAAGAACTAAATCTCTTTCAAAATATAACCTTAACATTTCTTCATTTCCACTTGTAAACATTATACTAATAGCTAGTATTGCTACTATTTGAATAATAGAAGATGCTACACCATAATTTTTCCCAAACTGTATTGAGGATATTATAACTATAAATATACTAAGTAATTTATATCCACTTTCTGCTTTTCCTGTGAAAAATACTACTATTATAAACATTCCTATCAGTATAGATGTTTCTAAGTAATCTAAAAATTTAGGAGACTTATCTATTCTATTTTTAGTATAAATAGATATCCATAAAAAGTAACCCATTAATATTGTTAATATTATACTTATTGATATTGTAATAGTTATTGCATCCTTTGCTTGTTCTTCAAAAGTTACAAAACTTGCTATAGCTAATAAACTTGATATAACGTATATAACCTTTAGTATAACTATTATCTCAAAAACTTTTTTATTTCTTTTTTTATCAAAATTTTGCATAGATTTCACCTAGAACTGTCTTTATTAAATTAAAATCATGAGGAGTAAATCCTCATGATTTTTTATTATTCTTCTCTTAATGACTTTGGTACTTCTGGTTCAAAGAATATAAGCATACAATATGTTGATGCTCCTTCTGCAACTTTAGTTAATAAATCAGATACTGAACCTAATAAGAAATCCATCTTATTTCCCCCTTACATTTTATTTTGCCCTAAATATATTTAAGACATATTTTTAGATAAAAACTTATTTATATTAAAAAAATTATCTAACAAGTTGATAAGTCTGCCCCCTAGGCTAGTTAATACAAACACTTGAAGTCCTATTCCTAGTACCATTGATAAGGCTATACTTTTTGCAATTGTAACATTGTTTATTGAATATATACTAAGTAATATTATAATTAAAACTACATATATATTAATTAGATTAAAGGCTTTTTTTCTTAATTTTTTTCTAGTACTTTCTTTTTTCAAAGGTTTATTCTTTGATGGTACTGGACATTTTTTATATAAAATATAATAAGAAAATCCTATTATAGATATTATCATTAATATAGTAATACTCATATCAATATCCATTATACTTATTGATATATAAGATAGTATGTATGCTAATATAACTCCTATTAAAGTGCATCTCTCTGGGCTAGTTGCATGCACACCTCCAGAATACCTTTTTAAAATAGCGGATGTTATAGATATTGTCATAATTTCAATTAATGTTTTAGTTAATAAACCTACTATTATCGTTACAACTATTGCTAAACTAGTATGTAATATTGTAAATAGCCCATAGTTTATAACTGCTATTTCTTCATCATTTTTATCAAGCTTCTTCCCTAACTTATTCGACGCTTTTAACGATAACTCCTCTATTATCCCCATAATTATCCCCTCTTAATATATTGGTTCACATTTTCCATAACTATTTTTTTTAGTAAAAATACAATTCCTATAGCTATTAAAAGTGACGGTAACGTTCTTATAGCTGAAATTGGTCCGTCTTGATTAGTTAAAATTTCTATTGGTATATTTAATAAACTTGTTGCTATAAAAATATATATCCCTTCACTCATGGCAAGTGCTATAAAAAATAAGCATGTTGATATTACTGTTCTTAATAAATCACCATTTGACATTTTGTATAACATTATTCCTAAAGCTATCATAGATAATATTGTATGTACTCCAAAATTTATAGGTAAAGATCTTATCGCTATTACTATCACACCTAATAAAAATCCTTTTTTTAATATTTCTTTATTATCTAATTTTATTCCCATAAGCAACATCCCACAAAATATAGTTACTAGACTTTCTGGAAATGTACGCAAGATCATATATCCTATTGATGATGTTAACATGGTCTAACTCCTATTCTTATCACATATTAAGAAAAATTTTTCAATTTTTAAAAATGTTTTCTCAGTTCTAAGAAAAATCGTTGGCATTATATACCAACGATTTTTCTTATACTATATATTATATATATTTTCTCATATTTTTCAATGCGTTTTTTTCTATTCTCGATACTTGCGCTTGCGATATACCTATCTCATCAGCTACTTCTATTTGAGTTCTTCCTTTATAAAACCTAAGATCTAAAACTAACCTTTCTCTGCTATTTAATTTTTTTATGGCCTCTTTTAAGGCAATTTCTTGTAACCAATTTTCATCTGTATCTTTTTTATCTTGAACTTGATCCACAACAAATATTGCATCTCCATTATCCTGATAAACTGGATCAAATAATGATATAGGATCCTGTATTGCATCTAATGCCATTACAACATCTTCAATAGGTAATTCTAATTCCTTAGATATCTCAGATACTGTAGGTTCCTTTGAATTTGATCTAACAAGTCTTTCTCTTACTTGTAAGGCCTTATATGCAATATCTTTTAATGACCTACTTACTCTTATTGGATTGTTATCTCTTAAATATCTTCTTATCTCACCTATAATCATAGGGACTGCATAAGTTGAGAATCTTACATTTTGACTTAAGTCGAAGTTATCAATAGCCTTTATAAGTCCTATACATCCAATTTGAAATAAATCGTCTATATTTTCCCCTCTATTGTTGAATTTTTGTATTACACTTAAAACTAGTCTTAAATTACCTCTTACAAATTGCTGTCTTGCTTCTTCATCCCCATCTTTTATCTTGTGAAGAAGTTCGGTCATCTGATTATTTTTAAGTACTGGAAGTTCAGATGTATTTACACCACAGATTTCAACTTTATTAATTTGCATAAATTTCAGTCCTCTCTTAAAAGTTTTATCTATATGAAATTATTTACACATCATATTTTTTTATACTTTTAAGAGATAATTATATAAATTTTTTCATTTCTTTTTTTAATCTTGATATTATTTTTTTTTCTAATCTAGATATATAAGATTGAGATATTCCAAGTATATTAGCTACTTCTTTTTGAGTTTTCTCCCTTCCCCTATTTATTAACCCAAACCTTAATTCCATAATTTGCTTTTCTCTATCTGATAATCTATCTAAAGCCATAACCAATAAATCTTTATCTATCTCTTCTTCTATTATTTTATAGATTTCATCATTTTCTGTTCCTAATACATCTGAAAGTAGTAGTTCATTTCCATCTAAATCTATATTTAAAGGTTCATCAAAGGATACTTCTACCTTCTTTTTATTATTTTTTCTAAGATACATTAGGATTTCATTTTCGATACATCTTGATGCGTAAGTAGCTAATTTTATATTTTTATTTAACTTAAATGTATTTACAGCTTTAATAAGTCCTATCGTGCCAATTGATATTAAATCCTCAATATCAATTCCAGTGTTTTCAAATTTTCTAGATATATATACTACTAATCTTAAATTTCTCTCTATTAAAATTGTTTTTACTTCTTCATCTTTTTCTAACCTTTGTAATAGCTCACTTTCTTCATCTGAATTTAATGGTGGTGGTAATACATTTACGCCCCCCATGTAATACACACCTTTTGGTTTTAAGATTTTAAATTTAATTAGTATTTTCTTAATTCTGATAGATAACTTTGCAATTAATGACTTCATAATAATCTCCCCCTTTTGTTTGTTTTATTTACGATAATATACTAGGATTTAGTATAGCATTGTATTTATCATCATCAAAATCTGATATTCCAACCACTATATTACCTATTTTTGTTTTATCAATTTCTATATAATCAGCTTTTATACCAAGCATTATATTATTTTTGCTACTTCCACCATGCTTATAAGGTATAACTCTTACCCTAGATGCAATATCACTTTCTAAATTATCTATTATACTTTCAATCTCAACTATATCTATATCATCGTATTCATAATCGTATAGATAGCTTGGAATTATATTTCTCAAAGCTTTGGATTTTACTATTACTATGTCATTATTACTTAAAGGATCTTTTAATAAATTTCCAGTATCTAATAATGCCTTGCAACTACATGTCTTATTAAGCAATGTTATTTCAATTTCTTTTGTACTCTCCTTTATTTGCCTCATTAAACTTATATCATTATAGATATATTTTAAAAGTTCACAACTTGTATATGCACAAATGATTAAAAATGATATCTTTAAATGACTTATACCTGTGAAATAAATTATAAAAAATGTAGTTCCAGAAATAAATATATTAACTAATAAAAATACCAACAATACTCTAAAGTATTCTTTTTTATTTTTATAATCAAATAAAAATAATGTTATTAGTCCTATGATAATAATCTTTAGTGGTAGCGTAAATAATATATCTAGTTGTGGAAAAATGTACGCAATTGAATACAATGTACCTACAGATGCACATATCCATTTTTTTTTATTGTTATTATATTTTTTTGTTAGTATAGATGTACAACTTATAATAATATAATTTATTAATAGGTTTTCTATAATGTAGTACTCTATATACATTAAGCTAACCTCCTTTAACCTTTGTGTATATTATAAGTTAGATAGTTTATAATTTTATGTCATTTTTAATGGTCGAAACCCATTTATTTTAGTGTAAAAATTCACAAAAAAAGAAAGCATTCTGCTTTCTTTTCTATTTAATATTTATATAGTATTGTTATATTGTTTTTATTTAATTAACTTTGTTATTCTCTATACTAATATTTATTCAAAGTTATCTATCTTTATTCTTAAAATTATAATAACTAATTTTTTATATAAAAATTTTACTTTATTCATATCTCTACTTAATTTGCTAATTTCTCAAGTATTTTTTAGATTTATATATGCTATCTATATATTTTTTAATATTTTAAGCTTAATAAAAATTTTTTATATACAAAAAAAGAAGTCATTTAGACTTCTTTATCTTCTTCTTCTTAAGAAAGTTGGTATCTCCATTTCATCCTCTTCCATAAAGCTAGATCTTTTAGGTTCTTCTTTTGGAGCTATGATATCTTCTTTCTCTTCTATTATTGATGTTTTTTGCATTTGTGGCGCTGGTTGTGTTGGTTGTGTATTTAAAGTAGGTCTTGAAGTAGCCTTTGGTTTTTCAGCTATCTTGTAACCTAAGTCATGATTATTTTCATCAAAACCAGTCGCTATAACAGTAATCATTATTTCTTCACCTAAGTCTTCTCTTATAGATGCACCGAATATTATGTTTGCTTCTGGGTCACATGACTCATTAACTAGAGTTGATGCTTCATTTATTTCAAGTAATCCTAGGTTAGGTCCTCCTGTTATGTTAAGTAAGACTCCTCTAGCACCTCTTATTGATGTTTCAAGAAGTGGTGATTGTATAGCTAGTCTAGCTGCTTCTATAGCTCTATTTTCACCTGAAGCACTTCCTAGACCCATATGAGCTAGTCCTTGTTCTTTCATTACAGAAGTAACGTCAGCAAAGTCTAAGTTTATAAGTCCTGGTACAGCTATTAAATCAGATATAGATTGTATACCTTGCTTTAATACGTCATCTGCTATAGAGAATGCGTCTAGCATAGATGTATTCTTTTGTACTATTTGTAAAAGTCTATCATTAGGTATAGTTATTAATGTATCAACTTTTGACTTTAATTCAGCTATCCCATTTTCTGCATTTTTCATTCTTACTTTACCTTCAAATAAGAACGGCTTTGTAACTACTCCTACTGTAAGTATTCCCATTTCTTTAGCAAGTTGAGCTATAACTGGAGCAGCACCTGTTCCTGTTCCTCCACCCATACCAGCTGTAACGAATACCATATCAGCACCTTGAAGTACCTTTACTATTTCATCCTTACTTTCTTCAGCGGCTCTTTTTCCTACTTCAGGATTTGCTCCCGCTCCAAGCCCTCTTGTTAATTTTTCACCTATTTGAATTTTATATTCTGCTTTTGATGTAAGTAAAGCTTGTTTATCAGTATTAACAGCTATAAACTCAACACCTTGAAGCTGTGCTTCAACCATTCTATTAACAGCATTGTTTCCACCGCCACCTGCACCTATTACTTTGATTTGTGCAAGTCCATCTGTTTCAACGTCAAAGTTTAGCATCGCGTAACCTCCCTATTTTATGATTATAAGTAAATGTATGTATTAATTATATCATTTAATTCTTGTTTTTGTTAATAATTAACTAAGTTATTCCACAAAAATATTCAATTTCCTCTTTTTTTATTTCTTAAATTTGTAACAATATGTCTTCTAATAACTGATAAGTTGTCATATAATCTCGACCTAAACACTAGTTTAGTGACATATTTACCTTAAAACCAAGACTTTATTGCACCAAATATAAAATCCTTACTTATAAGTATTTCTACAGATATATAAAAAATAATCTATAGGATAAGTAAACGTTATATAATATCAATCTACTATACATAAGGCTAATCTTATTAATATCCATATCATAAATGCTTACCCTCTTTATTTTACTTTGAAACACTTATATTTTTCAAGTTTTTTAATACTTTTTATTTATATTTTTTGTAGGAATTTTTTGTTATATTATTTTCCTCATTCATAACTTTTAATTGCATATTAAAAATCACTATGCCTTTTTATATTATTTTTGGTAAAATCACTCATACCTATGGCATGTAAATTGGATTTTTACCCTGTCTAAAATCAACTGTTCCTTTACTTATTTTACTACTTTGTAAATCTATTAAGATTGCTTCTGTTTTTTTTATATTTTTTTCTATCTCTTTATTGTTTAAAAATATAATTTCTAAACCTTTTGGAGTGTACATTCTTATAGAATCTTCTTCTATTTTAACCTTATTTATTTTTTTGTATAAAGTGCAACTTTTTATATTTTTTAATACTTCCAATAAATTATTTTTATATCTTTCTTTTTTAAACTTTATATTATTATTCTTATCTAGCTTATATCCAATATCTATCATAAGATAATTATCTATTTCTTCATCTTTCTTAACTTTATCTATAAACTTACCTTTATTATCAATATAACATTTTAAACCATCATCTTGAATTATTCCTGATATTTCTTTTTCTATAATTATTATATGTAGCTTATTTGGAAATTCCCTTTTTACCCTTACATCTTCTATGTACTTATTTTCCTCAAGTTCTTTTTCCATATCTTTTAAGTTGTACATAAATATATTTTTATCTTCTCTTAGATCTAGAATTCTAACTATATAGTCCTTTGAAATTTTCTCATTTCCTTCAATTCTTATTTGATTACTATTGAAAATCTTGCTATTCAGTAGTGTGTATAAAATTACTATAATTATTAGTATTAATATTAGAATATTTATTAAAGCTCCCTTTTTTAATCTTTTCATAAAATATATCTCCTTAAAAATCGTATATAATATTAATACAACTAATAATATAATTTATCCTTTATACAATATAATCTTCATGAAAAAAAGGCTTAAAAGCCTTTTATTTTTCTATTTCCTCTATTTTTAATATATTTGCACCTAATCTTGTTAGGATATCTTCTATATTTTCATAACCTCTCTCAATATGATATATATTACTTATTTCTGTTTCCTGTGGAATAGTCAATGCCGCTAATACTAAAGCTGCCCCTCCTCTTAGGTCTGGAGATTTAACTTTTGCACTTCTTAACTTTTCTACACCCTTTATCATACATATATTTTCTGTTATATATTTAATATTAGCTCCTAACCTAGTTAATTCAGCACAATGCATAAACCTATTTTCAAAAATAGTCTCATGAAATACACTTATCCCATCCGAAAGGGTCATAAATGTCATAAGTTGAGCTTGCATATCTGTTGGAAATCCTGGATGAGGTGAAGTCCTAACTAAATCTATTGATTTTATTTTACTTGGTGGTTTAAGTAATAACCCACCATTTTTATACTCTATTTCACACCCTGCACTTCTTAGCTTATCACTTATAGGCTCCATATGTGATATTACTACATTATCTACTTCAAGTTTACCATTAGTTAATGCCGATGCTATCATATATGTTCCTATTGCTATCCTATCTGGTATGACATCATGTTCTACTCTGCGAAGCTTTTTTACACCTTCAATTTCTATATAATTAGTTCCGGCTCCCTTTACCTTGGCACCCATTTTATTTAAAAAATTTTGTAAATCTTCTATTTCAGGTTCTCTAGCTGCATTATATATTTTTGTTATTCCTGTTGCTTTAACTGCAGCTAGAATTGCATTTTCGGTAGCTCCAACACTTGGAAACTCAAAGTTTATTATATTTCCCTCTAAACTATCCTTATAACACTTTATAAAACCTTCGTCCTCTTCTATCCTTATACCTAATTTTTTTAAAGCCTTAAGGTGTAAATCTATTGGTCTTGAACCAATTGCACATCCTCCTGGGTAACTTATTTTAGTATAATCAAATCTACCAATCATTGCTCCCATTATAATTATGGAAGATCTCATTTTTCTAACGTAGCACTCCTCTATCTCCACTTGATCAGCAAATGAGCTATCTACAATAAGTGTACCATCGCTATAACTTACTTTACATCCAATGCTTTCTAATATTTTTATCATAAAATGTACATCTGATATATCAGGTACATTATGGATAATACTCACACTTTCATTAAGTATGGTGGCTGCCATTATTGGTAATATAGCATTTTTAGCTCCTCTTATACTAAGCTTTCCTTCTATTTTGTTGCCACCTTTAATTATATACTTAGACAAAATTATCCCCCCTAGTGCTGTATGTTAAATCATAAGGTCTATAATTTAAATATTATGTACTAGAGGGGATATATGTTACTTTTTCTTTATTCCAATTACTTTTGGTTGTTCTTGTTCTGTATCTTTATTACAAGCATTTTGTACTTCTTCTGCTTGATTATTTGTTTTTATCTTTTTATTTTCTTTTTTAGATGGTGATTTTTGCTTGTTATTAGCATTATAAATTTTTAGTATTTCATCATATATTATTTCAATAGCCTCAGGCTTTCCTATTTCTTTACTTGCATTTGCCATATCTATTAATTTTTCTTTATCTCCTAAAAGCCTAAACACTGTTTCATTTAATTTTTCAGGAGTTAAGTCTTTTTCAAGTATCGCTATTCCAGCACCTTGATTTTCTATACTTTTAGCATTATACTCTTGATGATTTTCAGCTGTATATGCTTTTGGTATAATTATTGATGGTTTTCCAAGTGCTGTTATTTCAGCTAAAGATATAGCCCCTGCGCTTCCTATAACTAAATCACTTGCTGCTAATGCATTAGCCATATCTTCTAAATATGGTACTACTTTTTGGTATGGCTTTAAATTTAAGTGACTTATAGTCTGAGAGAATTCTTCATAGTAATACTTTCCTGTAGCAAATATAAATGCTACGTCTTCTTTTACCATATTATCTATGACTAATCTCATTGCATTGTTTATATCTTCACTTCCTCCACTACCTCCGTAGCAAAGTACCATTTTCTTATCTTCAGTTATCCCTAAATTTCTTCTTGCTATATTTTTTCTAGCATTTAGTATTTCTTTTCTTACTGGATTTCCTGTAAGTGTTAATTTTTCTCTACTATCTTCAGGGAATCTTTGATGAGAATCTTCAAAGCTTGTTAATACTTTTGTAACCATCTTAGAAAGTATTTTATTAGTAACGCCTGGGAAAGAGTTTTGTTCATGTACTACTGTTGGAACTTTGTTTATAGCTGAGTTAAATAAAACTGGACCACTTACATATCCACCAGTTCCTATTACAACATCTGGCTTAAATTTTTTAACAACTCTTCTTGATTGCTCTAATCCTTTAAATAACTTAAATACTCTTTTTACATTATCCAAATCTATTTTTCTTTTAAATCCTTGTACTGTTACTGTTTCTAATCTATATCCATATTTAGGTACTATTTCTGATTCTATACCCTTTTGAGTTCCTACAAAAAGTATTTCTGCTTCTGGATGCTCCTCTTTTATTTTATTTGCTATGGCTATGGCTGGATAAACGTGTCCCCCAGTTCCACCGCCTGATAATAAAACTCTCATTTTATCCTCTCCTGTTAATTAATTTTGACATGTTTTGAGATATTTAGGACTATTCCTATAGCACTCATAAATATTACAAGGGAAGTTCCCCCATAACTTATAAATGGTAATGCAACTCCTGTAACTGGCATTGATGATGTTGCTACAGCAATATTTAAAGCTGCCTGTATTCCTATTTGTGCACCAATTCCTATAACTACCATACAAGCAAATATATTGTCGCATTTTAATGCTATTCTTACGCATCTATACACTAGTATAACAAATAACATTATAACTACTGCACAACCTATAAGACCTAGCTCTTCTCCTATTATAGCAAATATAAAGTCATTTTGGGGCTCTGGTATGTAAAACCACTTTTGCTGGCTCTTTCCTAGTCCCATGCCAAATAGTCCTCCAGAGCCTAATGCATAAAGCCCTTGAATGACTTGATACCCATTACCTAATGGGTCTTGGAAAGGGTCTAGAAATGATAATATACGCTTTAATCTATACTCTGAAGTTAATCCAAGTGCTAAGAATAATGCAATACCACTACCAAACATAAATCCAACTATTTTCATACTCATCCCTGCAACAAATATCATAACAAATGTTACTAATATTATAGTTCCTGCTGTTGACATGTTTGGTTGACCCATTATAAGTGTAAAAAATAAAAGTGGTACTAACATTAGTGGTATAAGCCCTTTTCTAAAAGACTTTATATTTTCATATTTTTTCTCTATTAATTTAGCTGTAATTATTATAGTTGCAAATTTAGCTATTTCAGCAGGTTGTATTGTAAATGCACCTACCCCTAACCATCTTCTAGCTCCGTTTGCTTTTATTCCAAGTGGAGTAAGTACTAATATAAGTAGTATTATAGATACTATACCTATAGGCTTTGTATTCTTTTTCCAGACCTTATAATCTACATTTGAAATAGTAATCATACAAATAAATCCTAGTATTGCATAAATTACATTTCTCTTTAGAAAATAATAAGCATCATGATGCTTAAAGGAGGATTGAACAAAGCTCGCACTAAACACCATGATGATTCCTATAAATACTAAAGTCATTGTAGTGTAAAATATCACACTATCAAACTCTGTTTTAACATTTTTTTCAATTTGTTTTTTTAAAGCTTCCTTAGTCATTAAAGACTTACCTCCATTCCCAAGACTAAGAGGTTACTTTAATTTGTTTACATTATCCTTGAAGTCATTACCCCTTACTTCATAACTCTTATACATATCCCAGCTTGCACAAGCAGGAGAAAGAAGTACTACATCATTTTCTTTTGCTATTTTATAAGATGTATTAACTGCTTCTTCCATATCTTTTACTAGATATATTTCTTTAAATCCTTTTTTAATTGCACATTCTTTTATTAAATTTGCTGTTTCCCCTAAAAGAACTAATGCTTTTACATTTTCTTTAGCTACTTCTAAAAATTCATCAAAAGTACTTTTCTTATCCATACCACCTGCTATTAATATTATAGGCTCCTTGTAAGACTGTACTGCCTTTATAGATGAATCTGGATTAGTAGCTTTAGAGTCATTTACAAATGTTACTCCATTTAGCGTTTTAACATATTCTTGTCTATGTTCTACCGCTTTAAATGTTTTTAGTACTTTTCTTATAACTTCTATGTCAACTTTTAGAACATATGCAATCATTGCTGCTGCCATACAGTTTTCTAAGTTATGATTTCCTGGTAAACTTAGCTCATCTTTGTTTAAAAGTACTATTTCTTTATCTAATCTTATAACTATATTGTTATTCTTATCTAAGAATATTCCTTCTTTTAATTCTGTAGTTCTTGAGAAGAATATTTTCTTAGCTTTAACTTTATCTTCTAATGCTCTTACATTTTCATCATCGTAATTTAGTATAGCAAAGTCTTCTTCACCTTGATTCATAAATATTCTAGATTTTGCTTGTATATAGTTTTTCATCGTATGGTGTCTATTTAAATGATCTTCTGTAAAGTTTAATATAGCACTAACACGTGGTTTAAAAGTGTCTATACTTTCTAATTGGAAGCTACTTAGCTCTGTTACTAATACAGAATCCTTAGTAGTAACCTCCACTGTATCTATAACAGGATTACCTATATTTCCAACGATATATGTATCATTGCTATTAGCTTTAAATATTTCTCCTACTAAACTTGTTGTAGTAGTTTTTCCATTTGTTCCTGTTATACCTATAAATACTGGATTATTAGTAGATAGTCTATAAGCTAATTCTACTTCTCCAATTAGTTCTATATTTTTCTCTTTTATCTTTAGTATAAATGGTAAATCTAGAGGAACTCCAGGAGATACCACTACTAATTCTATATCATCTATATTTTCTGGATGATATCCTAAGATATATTCTATATTGTCTAAGTCTTTTAATTCATTTAATATATCTTCTAGTTTTTCTTTTTCTTTTATATCATTTACTATTATATTAGCACCTAATTTATTTAAATGCTTTATTGTTGATATACCAGTTTTTGCAAGCCCTACTAATAGAACTTTTTTTCCATTAAGGTTCATTTTATTACCCCCACAATTAGAATATTGCTATTATTCCTATCCATGCTAAAACTACAGTAACTATCCAGAATGTAAATACCACTCTAGTTTCAGGCCATCCACATTGTTCAAAGTGGTGATGTATAGGTGCCATTTTGAATATTCTTTTTCCTCTTAGTTTGAAAGATCCTACTTGAAGTATTACTGATAATGCTTCTGCAAAGTATACTCCTCCAACTAATGGTATTAATAATATTGAATTAGTTAACACTGCAAATGCCGCAACTGCTCCACCTAATGCCATAGAACCAGTATCACCCATAAATATTCTAGCTGGGTATGAGTTAAATCCTAAAAATCCTAAACATGCTCCTACTGTAGCTGCTGCTAATACTGCAACATCAGGATTTGCAACTGTAGTGTATGATGCAAGTAACATAAAGAATATTGAAACTATTAAAGTTATTCCTGATGCTAACCCATCTAATCCATCAGTTAAGTTTACTGCATTTACTATACCTATTATTATAAATGTCATTATAGGTACGTATAATGGTCCTAAGTTTATATATGCATCTGTAAATGGTATTATAAGCTGCGCTGCACTTGGCGATGCACTATATTGATAATATGATATATATATAGCAAGTGCAAATTGAAGCACTATTTTTTGCCAAGGCTTTAAACCTAAAGATCTTCTTTTCTTTATTATTATAAAGTCATCTAAAAATCCTACCATACCAAATCCTATTATTGATATAAGACCTATTATTAAATCATTTCCAATTTGACTTCTAGTAAGCCCTGTTATTAGTATTGCTACCATCATTAATATTCCACCCATAGTAGGTGTTCCATTTTTTGCTAAATGTGTTTGAGGACCATCATCTCTAACCGTCTGCCCAAACTTAAATTTTGTTAACATTGGTATAAAAATTGGTCCTAATATTATTACTATTAGAAATGAAATCAATGATGTATACGTAAGTTCTGTTATTCCTAACATAATATATCTCCTCTCCCTTGCTGGCTATTTCTTTTGTTAATTACTTATTAAGATGTTCTACTATTTCTTCTAATTTCATACCTCTAGATGCTTTAACTAAAACTACATCTTCTTTATTTACTAAACTATCTATTTTACTTATAGCTTCTTCTTTAGTTTCAAAATGATATGCATTTTGGCTATTAAATCCTAATTTTACTGCCTCATCTTTTATAAACTTTGAATCATTACCTATAGTTATTAATAAGTCAGTATTTTTAACTGCTTCTTCTCCTACTAATCTATGTCCATACTCTGCATGTTCACCCATTTCAAACATGTCTCCAAGTATAGCTACTCTTCTTTTATTATATCTTCCTAATATTTTTAGAGCTGCTTTCATAGAATCTGGACTAGCATTATATGCATCATTTATAATTGTTAGGTTTTCATTTTTTATTATGTCTAGTCTCATTTTTGTAGCTTTGAAGTTTTTTAACCCTTCTTTTATCTTATCTAGTGAAATATTTAAACTCATTCCAACTAAAACTGCTGCCATTGCATTGTATATATTGTGTTCACCTACTGTAGGTATAAATATTTCTTCTTTAGAACCATTTATTATACATGTAAATGTTATACTATCTTCATTCATTTCATAGCTCTCACAATATATATCATTGTCTTTTGTAAATCCAAAAGTTTTTAGATTATAGTTAAGTTCTTTGTTTTTTAAGGTTGATAAAAACTTATCATCTCCATTAACTATTAATGTGCATGAAGAATCAAAATTTGTGGCTATTTCAAGTTTAGCTTTTAATATACCTTCTTGAGATCCTAAATTTTCTATATGAGATAACCCTATATTAGATATTACTCCTATTTTGGGATTAACTATATTAGCTAGGTATTCTATTTCATTGAAACCTGACATCCCCATCTCTATAACTGCACATTCATGACTGTCATCTAATTTAAATAATGTTAATGGAACTCCTAATTGATTATTTAAATTACCTTCGTTTTTTAAAGTATTAAACTTTGATGATACTGCTGAGTATACCATATCCCTTGTAGTTGTTTTACCAACACTACCTGTTATTCCTATATATGGTATATCAAATTGCTCTTTATAATATTTCGCTATATCACCAAGTGCTACCTCAGTATCTTTGACTTCTATTAAATTTATGTCCGAACTATCTAATTTTATGCTACTACTTTCATTTTTTATAAAAGTTTTGCATCCATTTTCATATGCTGAGCACATAAACTTATGTCCATCTAAGTTTTCACCTACTATAGCAACAAATGCATTTTTGTCATTTGCATTTCTACTGTCTATAACTATATCTTCAATACAGAAATTTTCATCGCCTAGTATTAATTTACCTTTCGTTGCAATAACTATATCAGCTACTGTTAGACTTTTCATCTTTCAACCTCCTTTAAGTTATTAAATTTAACTTAATTTTCTGAATAAAGGGCAATGTATGTGTTATACATTGCCCCCCTTCTACTCTTAACTTTATAATTATATAATATATTATTGTTTTTTTGAAGGTATTTCTAACAGATGTTAATAATCTTTTGCTTTTCAATTACAAATTTTTACATTTCCCTCCAGAAGTATTATAGTTCTTTTATATCTATTAATTATTTAAAATAAAGTGCTATACTAGATTCTTCATCTACCTTTATACCAGGTTTTGGAAACATATCAATAACCTTAGTCCCTTTAGGAATTTCTATATCTGTGTCTAAGTTAGGTATTAAGTTAACATCTTCTAATGCCTTAACAGCATCTTCTATAGCTAAGTCCCTTACGTCTGGAACTGTAACTTTATTTTTTTCAAATTCTTCTTTTTCTTCTTCACTATATTTTGGCTCTACTCCTAAATAAGGTAGTGCATCATTCATTATTTCTTTTACTATAGGTCCTGCTGTTGTACTACCAAAAGCACTTACCCCTGTTGGTTCATCAACTATTGCAAGTACTACTATTTGTGGATCATCAGTTGGAGCTATGCCTATAAATGAACATATATATTTTCCTTGTGCATACCTTCCATCTATAACTTTTTGAGCAGTACCTGTTTTTCCACCTATTCTATACCCTGGGATATATGCAGCTTTACCTGATCCTTGGCTTACAACAGATTCTACTATGTCCATCATCTTCTTTGATGTTTCTTCTGATATTACTTGTTTAACTTTCGTAGGTTTTATTTCCTCAATTACATTCCCTTGATTGTCTGTATAAGCTTTTACAAATCTAGGCTCCATTCTATTACCATCATTAGCTATAGATGATATTGCAGTTATTAGTTGTATTGGAGTTACAGATATAGATTGGCCAAAAGATATAGTAGCTAACTCTACTGGACCAACATTTTTTTCATTATATAGTATACCTTTTGCTTCTCCTGGAAGATCTATATTTGTTTTATCCATAAATCCAAATCCTTCTATGTAATCATATAACTTTGATACTCCTAATCTATTACCAACTTCTATAAATACAGGGTTGCAAGAATTTTGCACTCCTTCTTTAAAACTTTGCTCTCCATGAGGTCTATAATGTCTCCAACATTTTATTCTTTGACCTTTGATAGTTACTCCACCTGTACATGTGAACTTATCATTTTCTTTTATTACATTTTCTTCTAATCCTGATGATGATGTTATAAGTTTAAATGTTGAACCTGGTTCATATGTATCACTTATAGCTGGATTTCTCCACATTTTATAATATCCTTGTATCTTATCTTTTTCACTGTATTTATCTAATTCTTCTTGATAGTATGGATATATTGGAGTTCTTGGGTCATTTGGGTCATAATCTGGCTTAGATGCTAGAGATAATATATCTCCTGTTTTAGGATCCATTGCTACAACTGTTACCCTTTTAGCATTATTAATTTCATAAGCTTTTTGAACAGCTTTTTCAGTATAATGTTGTATTACTTCATCTATTGTAAGTACTAACCCCTTACCTTGAACAGGTTCATAGTATTGTTCCATTCCTCTTGGTATTTCTCTTCCTGATGCATCAGTACTTACTATTAATTTTCCTGCCTGACCTTTTAAATACTTATCATATTGCATCTCAATACCTGCTATTCCTTGGGAATCACTTGATGTATGCCCTAATACATAAGAAGCAAAGTTTCCATATGGATAGTACCTTTGATTGTCTTCTGCTACCCATATACCAGGTATTTTAGCTTCTCTTATTTTTGTTGCTTTTTCATCATCTATCCATCTTTCTATTTTAACTAATGCCATATTTTTTTTATTTACTTGCTTATATACGTCTTCATATTCTTTGTCTAAAATTTCAGCTACTTGTGTTGCTGCACTTTTTTTGTCTTTGACTTCTACAGGCTTACACCACACAGTGTATTTTGTAACACTTACGGCTAGTTCTTTCATGTTTCTATCATATATAGTTCCTCTTTTAGGCTCTATAGGAATTTCTCTAGTTTGTTGTTCAATTGCCTTAGTACTTAACCACTCCCCTTTTACGAGTTGAAGATATCCTGTTCTAAATGTTAGTCCCAAAAAAAGAATACATGCTAACATAAGAACAAGCACTAACCTCTTTTTGCTTATTCTTTTTACTTTTTTACTCAATTGTTTCCCCCCTTACTACTTAATCTGTATGTATCTTATTTGATTCTTTGTAGGATAATCCATATTAAGTTCTTCTCTAGCTCTTTTTTCTATTTCCTGTATTGAGGTTTTAGTATCTGCATTAGCTTTTGCTTCCTCTAGCCTTATTTCTTCTTTTCTCAATTCTTTTTTAAGATTACCTATGCTATATTTAAGTTCCCCTATTACTGAATAGCCACATATATTTATTATTAATGTCATAAAAACTCCTACTGATAATGAGAGAATAAAAATCATTTTTTTTATTTTTTTTACTCTTATAATTTTATGTTTATTCTTTTTTCTCTTTTTATATTCGTTTATATCCTTGATTTTATTATTTTTTTCCATTAATCCACCTTCACTTTATCTTCTGATTTATTTTATATAAAATTCTTTCTAAGTTTAAATTTGTAAATTATTTATATATTTCAAGTTTATGCACTACCTTCCTTTAAACTTTCATCGTAAAATAAATACAATAACAAACAAAAAAACTAGGAAATGATTATATATAACAAAATAATTTTTTCTTATTACATTAATTTACATAATCTATTTAATAAAATTTTGTCTTTATGAAAATAAAAAAGAGTGTTTTATGATTTTATAATCACAACACACTCTTTTTATATTATATTCTTTCACATACTCTTAGTTTTGCACTTCTACTTCTTGGGTTAACTTCTATTTCTTCATCACTTGGTAATATTGGTTTTCTTGTTATTACTTTTACAAGTGATTCTTTGTCACATTGACACATTGGTATATGAGATGGACATACACAATCTAATGCTAAGTCTCTAAATTCATTTTTTACTATTCTATCTTCTAATGAATGGAATGTTATTATACAAACTCTTCCACCTTTATTCATTATAGATACTGCATCATCTATCATTTTAGTTATTACACCTAATTCATTATTTACTTCTATTCTTATAGCTTGGAAAGTTCTTTTAGCTGGATGTGGTCCATCTATTCTAGCTTTTTTAGGTATTGCCTTTTTTATTACTTCTACAAGTTCACCTGTTGTTTCTATAGGTTTTTCTTTTCTTTCTTCAACTATAAACTTAGCAATACGCTTTGACCAATTTTCTTCTCCGTATTCTTTTATTATTTTGTGTAATTCATCTTCACTATATGTATTTACAACATCATATGCAGAAAAATCACATCTTACGTCCATTCTCATATCAAGTGGTGCATCTTGCATATATGAAAATCCTCTATCAGCTTCATCTAATTGATGAGATGATACTCCTAAATCAGCTAAAACTCCATCTATTTTATTTACACCGATTTTTTCTAATTCTTCTTTTATATTTTCAAAGTTACTATGAACAAATCTTACTCTATCGCTATATTCACTTAATCTTTCTTTTGCTGTAGCTATAGCATTTTTATCTTGGTCAAATCCTATAAATAATCCTTTATCTGATAATCTTTTTACTATTTCCTTTGAGTGTCCAGCACCACCCATTGTACAGTCTACATACACTCCATCTGGTTTTATATTTAAATTATCTATACACTCATTTAAGAGTACTGATACGTGATGAAATTCCATTTTGATATTCTCCTTAACCTAACTTTATTCTTCTGTGTTTTCTTTTTTTGATTTTTTTGATAAGTATATATGACAAATAATACCACCTATAATTCCTATTAAACTAATAGCTTGTGCCATTCTTATAGGCCCTAGCATTAAACTATCCGTTCTAAGACCTTCTATAAAGAATCTTCCTGTTGAATATAATATAATATAATATACTATTATTTGCCCTTCATATTTCTTTTTCTTTCTAAATAACCATAGGAATAAAAATATACCTAAATCCCAAATAGATTCATATAAAAATGTTGGATGAACCTTTACACCATCTACCATTATGCCCCAAGGTAGCGTTGTTGGTCCTCCATGAGCTTCTCCATTTATAAAATTGCCCCATCTACCTATAGATTGAGCTAAAGGCATACCTATTATAACTGTATCTGCCATTTTTAAGAAATTTATTTTTCTTATTTTTGTAAATATGTACCCAGCTAATACTCCACCTATTAAGGCTCCATGTATAGCCATTCCTCCACCTCTAAAGTTTAGTATTTGAGAAGGATATTGAGAATAATATTCCCAATTAAATATTACATAATACAACCTTGCACATAATAAACCTGTTGGTATAGCAACTATGGCTAAATCTAGTACATCATCTTCTTTAATTCCAACTCTTTTAGCTTCCCTTAAAGCTATTATAGTTCCTAAAATCATTCCTGTAGCCATTAGTATCCCATACCACATAACATCTATCCCAAATATGTTAAATGCTACTCTGTCCATATTTTTCACCTCTTGAATTTGTTTTTTATTTAATTGTAAATATAAAACTTGTATAAATTATGAATTTCTCTGTAATATTTTAATAATATTAATATATCTTATATATGCTAATTATTCAATGTTAATAGTATTATATTTAATATTTAGCTAATTTTATTTATATAGACATATTAGTTACTTGGAAGTAAAATATTATAGATAAGTATATACTTGAGGTGAAGATATGGAAAAAAAATATTCAATGCCTATATATCATAAAATCGCTCTAGATATAGCTAATAAAATTCACCTTGGAGAAATTAAAGAAGGTAGTTTACTAAAGGGAAGATCTTCTCTTGCTGCTACCTATAATGTTTCTCCTGAGACAATTAGAAGAGCTATGAAAATACTAGAAGATTTAGGCGTAGTTTCTAGCGTTAAAGGAAAAGGTATTTTAGTTTTATCATCGGATAAAGCACTTTCTTTTCTAAATAAGAACCAAAATATTACAAATGTATCATCATACAAATCTAATTTAAATAAACTTTTAGCATCAAAAACTAAGTTAGAAAATGAAATACTTGATAATATAAATAAAATAATAGACTACTCTAGTAGGCTAGCCAATATAAACCCTTTAGTTCCTTTTGAATTTGAGATAACTAAAGAATGTAGAGTTATAGGTATGACTTCTGGAGAAACTAAGTTTTGGCAGCATACTGGCGCTACAATAGTTGGTGTTAAAAGGAATGGAGAACTTATGATTTCACCTGGACCCTACATAGAATTTATGGAAAATGATATATTATTAGTTGTTGGGGATAGCAGTATCCACCATTCAGTTCCTTCATTTTTATATGAGGATGACACTAAAAATGATGTTTAAGCACAAATAAAAGCAGATTATGTCCTGTGATAATCTGCTTTTATTATATAAATTAATTGTTTATTTTTTCTATATTGTATTTTGCTGACTTTCTATCTTTATATAAGCTTGATTTTTTGCTTACTACATATATATTTTCTTGTTTAACTTCTTCTCTAAGAGCCTTAATAATAGATACAATGCTTAATAAAACTATTATAGTGAATGGAAATGCTGATACTATAGACACCATTTGTAGTGTATCTAATCCTCCTGAAAGTAAAAGTGCTATTGCAAGAAGAGCTTGTATTAATCCCCATGCTATCTTTTTACTTCCTTTAGGATTTAAATCTCCATTTGATGTAAACATTCCTAATACATATGTTGCTGAATCTGCTGATGATATAAAGAATGTACATAAAAGTACCATAGCTACTATTGATAGCATTCCTCCAAATTGATATTGAGAAAATACTTCAAATAAGGCTAATTCCGTGACCTTTGTTGCACCTTGTACAAACGCTGGGCCTAAGTGTATACCTAAGGTTCCAAACACTGTAAACCATACTATACAAACTAGGGCTGGTGCTAAAGTTACACCTACGATAAATTCTCTTATTGTTCTACCTTTTGATATTCTTGCTATGAATACCCCAACAAATGGTATCCAAGCTATCCATAGCGCCCAGTAAAATACTCTCCACTGACCTATCCATTCTTTGCTTGGATCCATGTATATACTTTGAGATATAAACTCTGTTAAGTATGCTTGTGTTCCATTTCGAAGATTATCTATCATCTCTAATTTAGGTCCTATTATTATTGCTCCAACTAATATAAATACTGCTAAACTTAAGTTTACATTAGATAATATCTTTATTCCTTTATCAAGCCCACTAGTTGAACTTAATATATATAAAACAGTTGCTATAGCTATTATTATTATTTGTAACTTTAAAGTGTTTTCTATGTTAAATACATATTCAAGTCCACCTGCTATTTGCATAGTTCCCATACCTAAAGATGTTGCTATACCTGTTACTGTTGTAAATACTGCTAGTATATCTATTGTTTTTCCTATTGGACCTCTTACTCCATCTTCTCCAAGTATAGGTAAGAATATGCTACTTATAAGCCCTGGTGAATCTTTTCTAAATTGGAAGTATGCAAGCGCTAGTCCCATTATAGAATATGCTGCCCATGGATGAAGTCCCCAGTGTATATAAGACTGTTGCATTGCAAATGTTACTGCCTCGTTAGAAGCAGGTGTAGCCCCTATTGGTGCTATAAAATGTTTCATTGGTTCTATTGTACCGAAAAATATTAATCCTATTCCCATTCCTGCTCCAAATAGCATAGAGAACCAAGATAGTTTACTAAACTCTGGTTTATCATTATCTTTACCAAGTTTTATATCTCCGTATTTGCTGCAAACTAAAAATATTGCAAAACCTACTAATATTAACATGGTTATTATGTAAACCCAACTGAAATTTTGTATTATGACATTAAACATGTTATTAGATATTTCTTTGAATTTATCTGGAAATGCTATACCAGAAAAGACTACTGATATTGACAGTATCAACGATAATAAAAATACATAATTCGTTTTATTTTTGTTGTATATGCTGTTCAAATTAATTCCCCCTAATTCTTCATTTATTTAGGTGACTTAATCAAAAGTTTTTATAACCTACAACTTCATTATATTGTCAAGTTGTATCTTGTGTCAACAAAAGACCTCTGTTTTCTCTTAATTTATACAATTTAAATACATTGAAATTCCAGTACTTGTATTCATTTATAATTTTTTTATTTTTTTTATTTTTCTATTGACTTTTCACTATAAAAAATAGCTAACTCTCATGAGTTAGCTATTTTTTATTTTCCACTTGGTTCAACTATAGATATTACACAATATTCTTCTTTTAAGTGACTGTGCAATCTTTTTTCTACTTCACTAAATTCTATTGATTTTAGTACATCTAGATAGTCTAGTAAATTTATATCCTTAAATTTATAAGATATAAAGTTATTAGCTATAAAGTTTACAGAGTCAAAGTATTTTAAAAAGTTTCCTATTTTCTTTTTCTTTATTCTTTCAAACTCTTTTTCATCTAAGCCTTCTTTTTTATATTTTTCTACATATTCTAATATTTTATTCTTTACTTCTCTTGGATTATTCGAATCTCCACCTATTATTGTAAAGGCATAATCGATTTGAGATGAGAATCCTGCTCCAAAGTTTTCATTTATTAATCCACTCATATATAAATCTTCATATAGTCTGCTACCTTTTTTAAATATTATATCTATCAATATTTCAGTAGCTATTTCTTTTTTAAGTAGTTCATTTCCCTTTATACCTACATTATCATCCTTAAATGCTATATTAAACATTGGCATAGATATAGGGAACTTCGCAACTACTTCCTTTAGATTTACTTCTTTAGGTTCATTTGGATAAAATTTTTCTATTTTATGAGATAACTTGTCTACATCGTAGTTATTAGATTTTTTAACAACATCCATAACCTTATCTACCTCTAAGTCACCAACAACAAATAGTGCCATATTTCCTGGGTTATAAAAAGTATTATAGCATTTGTATAATTCTTCTTTTGTTATTTTATATATACTATCAACTGTACCTGCAATGTCTACTCTTACTGGATAATTAACATATAATGCTTTAAGACAGTTAAAGTATACATTCCAATCTGGATCATCATTATACATTTTAATTTCTTGTTCTATTATTCCCTTTTCTTTTTCTACATTTTCATCTGTAAAATAAGGAGTTTGTACATAGTCTATTAAATGTTCTAAACTCTCATAGAAATTTTCAGTACATGAGAATAAATATGCTGTCATAGTAAAGTTAGTAAATGCATTTGCACTTGCTCCCCATTTAGAAAATTTATCAAAAGCATTTCCGCCATCTGGTTGTTCAAACATTTTGTGTTCTAAAAAATGTGCTATTCCTTCATTTACCCTTATTTTTTCATTTTCTCCAATAGGTACAAATTCTAGTTCATTAGAACCATAGTTTGTAGCTAATACTGCATATTTTTTAGTAAATCCTTTTTTAGGCATAAAGTAAACATCAAGTCCATTTTCTAACTTTTCATAGTACATTTCTTCATTTAGTATATCATTAACTATTTTATCCATATCTATCACCTCACTAATTTCTTAAGAAATATATAGTATCAAGTTCTATATTTTCAAATGCTTTAACTATATCTTCAATTTCTACGCTTGCCACTTTGTTTATTATTTCTTCTACTGTAGAATTTGTTTTACTCATTCCCTGTGCAAAATAAAAATCAGACATTCCTCCTATGCTATCTCCTAATGATTTCATAGAGTTTATTAAAGCACTTTTACTGTTTTCAATTTCTTCTTTAGATATTTCTCCTTTTTTAACACTATCTAATTGCTTACCTACTAATTCCACTGTTTTTTCATAGTTTTGAGATTCTATTCCAGAAGATACAAATAATATAGATTTGTATTTTTCAACTGATGAATATATATAGTAACATAAGCTTTCTTTCTCTCTTATATTTACAAACATCTTAGAATGTGGTCCACCACCTAATACATTAGAACCAACTATTAGTGGATAGTATTTATTTTCATCACTATAGTCTATATTTGCTCTATATCCCATTACTAATTTACCTTGAGTTATATCCATTTTTTCTTCAATAGTTTTTACTTTTTCTACTTTCTTTTCATAAGTAGCTCTTGGTATATCTATTATTTCATCTCTTTCAAAAGTAAAGTTTTTAGTTATTGTTTCTTTTACTTCTTCCTCATCAAAATCTCCTTCTACAACTATGTCTATTGGAGATGTTTTTATTATTTTCTTGTAATGTTCGTATAAGTCTTTTTCGTTTATTTTTTCTAAATCTTCTTCGTATCCATATTCACTTATACTATATCTTTCATCTTTGCACATTTCCTCAAAACATCTTTCAAGTGCATATCTACCTTTATCATTGATTTTTGCTTGTATTCTATCTTTTAAGTTTCTTTTTTCTATATCTACGTAATCTTTTTTAAATCCATTATCTATTACTAAAGGTTTATTTAATACTTCATTAAAAAACTCAATTACATCTTTAAATATCTTTTCATCTAAATATTTTTGATTAGTACTTATTATTTTAAAACTTATTACTTGACGTTCTCCTCTTTTAGATACATCTCCCATAACAGATGAACCATATAAATCATCTAACTTATGTGATATTTCTCTTGAACTTTGATATTTCTCGCATCCACTAGTTATTATAGCAGGTAATAATGCATTTTTTGTTACTTCTTCTCTGTCTAATAGTCTTTGTATATATATACTAACTAAATTAGACTTAAACTTACTTGCAGGTATTAATGTTAAATTAATATTTTGACCTAAGCTTATTTTTTTTACGTCTTTTTCCATCTTATCCTCCTACGTATTCATTAATGATATTCTTGTAAAAAGTTCATCAACTATAGAATCTATCTTTTTTTCAGGGTCTATATAGTAAAATTTAGTATTTCCCATATCAAGATTTTTAAGTATACTATCTACTAAATACCTTGTGTATATACTATCTATTGCGCATGTAGGAAAAACAACATACAATGTGTTTATTCCATATTCTAACAATTCTTCCCCATCTTTTATTATATCGTCTTTATTATTTTCTAAAAGAGGCATTTTTATTTGAATTCTATCATCTTTATCTTCATATTCTATGTATGTTTTTATTTTTTCTCTAAATAATATATCTTGTTCTAAATTGTTTTTATCCTCAAATCCTATTAATAGTACTCCAGCATCATCATCTATTTCATTTATTTTTCTTATTACTTCATTTTTATAAACCATAGCTAAATTATTCGATTTATAAAGTGGTTCTAATATTTCTACATTAAATAAATCATGATGAACTAGTGTTAATTTTTCATATCTTTCTTTAAATATTTTGTAGTCTTTTCCTTCTGTCATAAACAAAGGACATACTATTATTTTTTTATACCTACTTTCTACTATATTTTCTATACTTTTTTCAAAATATGGTTTTGAGTACATATACGTATTTACTACCTCATATCCTTCTCCTAAATGAAGTTTTAACTTTTCTTCGATTTCTTTTGTCTTCCTTTTAAAATTGCTATCTCCTAAGTCTGTGTAATAAGATTTATATTTATATAAATCACTTATACCCGTTATAAATGATTTATACCCATTTTCATAATATATTTGAGTAGTTCTTTCTCTTATATTATAATTTCTATCTTCACCCTCAGATACTAATAACACTAAAGTTTCTTCTTTTTCACCTATAGGTTGTACTTCTTTTATGTTTACACTTTCTTTAATAAAAAAAATAAATGAGTTTAATACTATAAAGGAAATTAAAAAAGCATAAGGTAGATTTTTATATTCTTTATATATTATTATCTGTCTATAAAATATTATGGCACTTATAATTATAAATATATTTTCCATGTAGCCTTTTAGTATTAAACTTAATCCTATGGTTATAAATAAGGTAATCAAAATTAACATACTATCAACTCCAAAAGTGGTTTTTGATGTACATGCCTAGTTTACATCTGTTATATATATGATGTATAATTAATATGTATGTCTAAAATAACAAAGTCTAACTTAATAACCCATAATATGACTTTGTTAAAATAGTATAATAAATTCAATAATCTGATATTTACAACATGCAGGTTGTTTAAATTATCATAAAAGAGAGGACGATGAATATGAAATTAGGTATAGTTGGTTTACCAAATGTTGGTAAAAGTACACTATTTAACGCAATAACTCAAGCAGGTGCAGAATCTGCAAACTACCCTTTCTGTACAATAGAGCCAAATGTTGGTGTTGTGGCTGTTCCAGATGAAAGATTAGATAAATTAAAAGAGTTATATGATTCTAAAAAAATAGTTCCTACTGCAATAGAATTCTGTGATATAGCAGGTCTTGTTAGAGGAGCTTCTAAAGGTGAAGGACTTGGAAATAAATTTTTATCTCATATAAGAGAAGTTGATGCTATAGTTCACGTTGTTAGATGTTTTGAAGATCCTAACGTTGTTCACGTTGATGGAAGCGTTGATCCACTTAGAGATATAGAAACTATAAACTTAGAGTTAATATTCTCTGATATAGAAATATTAGATAGAAGAATACAAAAAACTCAAAAAGCTGCTAAAGCAGATAAGTCTTTAGTTTCTGAATTAGAGTTTTTAAATGCTATAAAAGCAACTTTAGAAGATGGTAAGTGTGTTAGAACTATGGATTTCACTGAAGATGAGCAAACTTTTGTTAACTCATTAAACTTACTTACTTCAAAGCCAGTAATATATGCTACAAACGTAAGTGAAGATGATTTAGCTGATGAAGCTGCAAACAATCCATACGTAAATAAAGTTAGAGAATTTGCTGCTACTGAAAATGCTGAAGTTGTTGTTGTTTGTGCTCAAATAGAAGCAGAAATATCTGAACTTGACACTGATGAAGAAAAGAAAGAATTCTTAGAAACTTTAGGTTTAGAACAATCTGGTCTAGATAAATTAATAAAATCTTCTTATGCTTTACTTGGACTTGTTTCTTACTTAACTGCTGGTCCTCAAGAAGTTAGAGCTTGGACTATAAAAGTTGGTACTAAAGCACCTCAAGCTGGTGGAAAGATACACTCTGATATAGAAAGAGGATTCATACGTGCAGAAACTATAGCATTTGAAGATCTAGCTCAAGTTGGAACTATGACTGCTGCTAAAGAAAAAGGATTAGTTAGACTTGAAGGTAAAGATTATGTAGTTAAAGATGGAGATGTTATATTATTTAGATTTAACGTATAATAAATAATTTTAAGTATCTATAAATTTTTATATTTATAGATACTTTTTTACTTAATAATTGATTATAATCTATAGATTAAAATGACAATAACATATTTGGTAAAAGTAAAAAAGAATTTTGGGGTAATAGATAAAATCGTTGACGACATAAGCTAAGCGAATTTTTTATTGCCAGTAACTTTCTAAGCAAAATAATTAATTTACTTTAATTAAATAGGTAAATCAAGTAATCTAAAATATAAAAAAGAGCTACCAATTAAGGTAACTCTTTTTTATATTTTATTAAGCATTTTTCTTTATATCCATATTAGCAAATTTTTGTTTATTTACTAAGAATAATCCAAATAATACTAATGCAACTACTACTCCTACTCCATTTGATAATGTAGCATTTAATCTAAATCCTTCTGGAGCTTGTAATATATATGACATACATACTGATGTCATAAATGTTGCTGGTACTAAAGTTATCCAGTAATTAACATTGTTCTTTATTAAATACACTGTAGCTGTCCATAAGAATATTGTAGCTAATGTTTGGTTAGACCAAGCAAAATATCTCCATATTATGTTAAAGTCTATTGTAGTTAAGAATATACATACTATGAATAATGGTATAGCTATCTTAAATCTACTCATAAATGTATCTTGCTTTATATTAAATGAATCTGCTATTGTAAGTCTTGCACTTCTAAATGCTGTATCTCCACTTGTTATAGGACAAGCGACAACCCCAAGTACTGCAAGTATTGAACCAACTTGACCTAATAATGACTTAGATATTAATCCAACAACTCCTGACTGACCACCAAATTCAGCTAATGCTGCTTGTAGCGATAAACTATCTCCAAAGAATGCTATTGAAACTGCACACCATACTAATGCAACTATACCTTCAACAACCATTGCTCCATAGAATACTTTTTTACTTTCTCTTTCGTTGTTTATACATCTAGCCATCATAGGTGACTGAGTCGCATGGAATCCTGATATCGCCCCACAAGCTATTGTTACGAATAAGAATGGGAATAAAGATAATCCATCTGGATGCATATTTTGTAAAGTTAATTCTGGCATTACCATAGTTCCATTCATGTTACCTATTATCATAGCTCCTGCTAATCCTATAGCCATAAATAATAAAGCTGCTCCAAATAATGGGTATATCTTACCTATAACCTTATCAACTGGTAAAACAGTCGCAGCTATATAGTATATTATTATTAGTACTATCCATACTATTTGATCTACACCTGTCATAGATTTTAAAAGACCTGCTGGTGATGTAACGAAAACTGTACCAACTAATATAAGAAGTATTACTGAGAATACTCTCATTACTGTTTTCATCTTTCCACCTAAGTATATACCAACTATTTCAGAAACTGACATACCATCATGCTTCATTGATATAACCCCTGAGAAGAAATCGTGAACTCCTCCTGCAAATATAGTACCAAACGTTATCCATAAAAATGCTACTGGACCAAATAATGCCCCCATTATAGCACCAAATATAGGACCTGTTCCTGCTATATTTAAAAATTGTATTAAAAATACCTTGTACCAAGGCATTGGAATATAGTCTATTCCATCTTGTAATCTTACTGCTGGAGTTTGATTATTATCACTTAACTTAACCATTTTGTCTACATAAGTTCCGTAAGTGAAGTATCCAACGATAAGTATTGCTAAGCATACTAAAAATGTTATCATACCTTTTCTCCTTTTTAAAACTTTATTTTTTAAGTTTTTGTATTAATTATTCCAAGGATATAATAACGTTTTTTTGACTTTTAAAGATATATTTTTACATGAAATGCATAAATAATAACATAAAATACAATTATATATGCATAATTTTTCTAAATTCTTTTATATTACTTCTGCTCACAGGTATCTCTGTATCTATATCTTTTAGTTTTAACTTATATGTACTATTAAACCATGGTATTATTTCTTTTATCTTATGTACATTTACAATAAAAGATCTATGCGTCTTAAAGAATAATTCTTTTCCTAGGTTTTTTTCAAAATCTTTTATACATCCCTTTACTATGTATTCATTATCTTTTGTAAATACTATAGTTTCTCTTTCTCTTGCCTCACAATAATATATATCATCTATATTAACTACTATTAACTTATCATTTTTCCATAAGCTAACACTAGATAGATTTTTCTTGTTTTCATTTTTTACTTTTTTAGACACATCAATACTTTCATCTGCTATATCACTCTTTTCAAGTTTTTTTAACATAGATACAATTCTATCATCTGAGTATGGCTTTAATATATAATCAAAAGCTTCTAATTCAAATGCATCTACTGCATGTTCTTTGTAAGCTGTTATAAAAACTATTTTTGGGCTTTTTTTAAATTGTCTTACTGTTTTTGCCAGTAGCATACCATCTAGCATAGGTATATTTATATCTAAAAATATTACATCTACACTATTTTCTTGTATAAATTTTAGTACATCTACTCCATTATCAAACTCATTTATCACTTCTATATTGCTAAAATTATTTATAAAATATTTTAGTTCTTCTCTTGCTGGAAACTCATCTTCAACTATTATAGCTTTCATCTAGCATCCCCTTTCTATACTTTAAATTCTATCTTAGTTCCTGGGTTTAACCTCTTTATATCTAAGCCATGTCCATATATTAACTTAAGTCTTAAGTGAACATTATAAAGACCTATCTTATTTTCTGGCATATTATTATTATAAACTCTATTAATTATCTCTTGATCTATAGTTAATCCGTCATTTTCTACCCATATGTTAACTTTTTCTTTTTTCTTTTTAACTCCTATTACTACTACGCCATGTCCTCCATTTTTTCTTATTCCATGTATAATTGCATTTTCTACTAGAGGTTGTATTATAAGGCTTGGTATCTTCACTTGTATATCATCATCTATATCATAAATAACATTTAGTTTATCTCCAAATCGTGCTTTTTCTATTTCTACATAAGCTTTTACTTGTTCTAATTCTTTATTTATATCAATAAGATTGTCTGTAACTTCTAGATTATATCTCATATAAGTAGAAAGATTTATAATAAGCTTTCTTGCTTTATCTGGATCAATTCTTATAAAAGATGTTATAGTATTTAATGCATTAAATAAAAAGTGAGGATTTATTTGGGTTTGTAGAGCTTTTATTTCTGCTTTATTTTTAGCCTCTTTCATTTTTTCAATCTTTGATACTTCCATTAATGTAGATATCATTTGAGATAATCCTATGGCTAGCGCTTTTTTTGAATGGCTCATATCATATTGCTCTGTATAATATATTTTTAGACTTCCTATTACTTTATTGGATTCAGTTAAAGGTATTATCATGACTGTTTTTAAATTTACTTTCTCACTTACAGAATACCCTTCATTTTCTACTTTTATATTTAATATTTTATTTTTTTCCATAGATTCTTTGGTTATATCACTAAGACCTGTAGATCTATTAAATATTTCTTCTCCTATTCCTACATAGGCTAATACTTTTTCTCTATCTGTTATTGCTACTGAATCTGAGTTAATTTCATCTTTTATTATTTGACATATAATTCTTAAGGAATCTTTATTTATAGATCTAAAGTAAGGTAGTGTCTTATTTGCTATATCTAGTGCTAACTTTGATTGAAATGCTGCTACTTCATCCTTTTCTTTTTTTATAGCTTGTACAATAGATACTAAAAAACCTATACCAATTTGACCTACTATCATTGGTATATATATTTTATGTATAATATTTACTGCTACATTATGTGGCTTCGAAATCAAATATATTAACAACATAGTAAAACTTTCTGATATTACACCACATAAAATACCATATATCCATCTATATTTATCATCTATTCTTTTGTAAAAATATCCCGATATAATTCCTGCAAATATACTAGATATAAAACATGGAAAAGAGGTTATGCCATGTATATCTATTATATATCTATGAACTCCTGATATTACACCCGATACTATACCAACTAAAGGTCCAAATAATACACCTCCAGATACTATGGCTATTATTCGAGTATTTGCAAGAGAACCTTGTACACTTATTCCATTGTAAGTACCAAGTATTGCTAATAAACTAAATATAATAGATATTATCATTAAATCTTTAGCTTTATATTTTTCTTTTTGAAATATGTACTTAAACCCCTTTATCTTAGTTATCATTATAAATAAAACTATTATTAAGCTTGATTTTTCTAGTAATGATAAAAATATTTTCCCTTCATTCATGAAATTTCTCCATTTTTTTAATATTAGTATAGACACTAAAAAGAGAAGTATTAAACTTCCCTTTTTAGTCTCTTTAATTATAAGGATTCTACCATAATTTTTCTGCTTTCCATTAACTTAGCTGCTGCTTTTTTAGCTATTTCTGTTTCACTAAAAGGTACTCTTTCACCTTTTATAAGTTGATATTCTTCATGTCCTTTTCCTGCAAAGACTATCATATCTCCTTCTTTAGCTATCTCTATAGCTTTTATTATGGCCTCTTCTCTATCTGGCACTTTTATATACTCACATTTTGAACCTTCAAATGACTTAGCTATATCATTTATTACATCCATTGGATCTTCAAAATCTGGGTTATCTCCTGTTAATATACATAAGTCACATTCTCTGGATGCAACATCTCCAAGTTCTTTTCTTCTTAACTTAGTTCTTCCTCCAACTGATCCAAATAAACATATCAATCTATTGTGATCATATTTTTTAAGAGTTTGAAGTATATTTTCTAAACTAACTCCATTATGAGCATAATCTATTATTACCGTTGCATAATCAAGTACAGGAAGTACTTCAACTCTACCTTTTACTTTAGCATTTTTAAGGGCATCTAACATTAATCTTTGGTCTATCTTTAAATATCTACAAACTGATATAACTGCTAGTGCATTGTATATACTAAAAGTACCTGGCGAACATATATATGCATTAAATATATCATCTTTAGTTTCTACATCAAAGCTTGTCCCTAATGAATCTAGTTCTCTAGAATACTTTATATTTTTAGCTTTTAAATCTGCATCTTTCTCTATCCCAAAAGTTTCTATATGACAAGTTGCATGTTTTATTATGTCCTTAGCATGCTTATCATCTATATTTATTATTCCATGGTCACATAATGTAAATAATTTAGCCTTACACTCTAAGTAATGTTCAAATGTTGGATGTTCTTTTGGCCCTATATGGTCTGGAGATAAATTCGAGAATATTCCTATATCAAAGTTTACATCTTCAACTCTATTCATCATTATTCCACCAGAAGAAACTTCCATAGATACACATTTAACACCTTCATCTAGCATAGTTCTAAATATTCGGTGTAATTCATAACTTTCAGGAGTTGTATTAACTGTTTTTTCACTCTTACCATTGTAGAAAGTTCCATTAGTTCCTATAACCCCTGTGTTTATTCCAGCTTGGTTTAATACTTCACTTATATAATTAGTTATAGTTGTCTTTCCTTTAGTTCCTGTCACACCTATTACTTTTAATTCTCTTGATGGATTACCAAAGTAATTTGATGACATATTTGATAGTGCTATCCTACTATCTTTTACAAATAGCTTTATAGCATCTTCTCCTAATTCTACATCATCTTGTAGTATAAATACTCTTGTTCCTTTTTTATATGCATCTTTAGCATATTTGTGACCATCTACAGTCTCACCCTTTATCGCTACAAATATATATCCGTCTTCACATTTGGAAGAGTTGTATGCTATGTCTTTTATTTCTGTATTTTCTATTTCATTCCAAGGCTTTTGAGAGGTAAATTCTACCCCATTCATAACTTCTAATAATTTCATCTTTAGCCCTCCTAATAAGTCTTCTTATCTATGTAAGTATAGCACAATATTGAGTTTTTTGATAAAAAAAATTATTGTTATACATATAACTTTTTATATAATTTTATACCTTTTATAAGACTTTAATGATTTAAGATACTAATTTTTATTATCTTTATAAAAGCAGAGTAGTATATACCACTCTGCTTTCTTTGTTTTTAGTCTTTAAATTATATATAAAGCTTATTTTAAGCTTCCTTAACTTTTTTACCACTATTTTCTATAGACTTTCTAGCTAAAACTTCTAGCGAATCTATATAAAATTTACTATCTAAATTGTTGTCATTTTTAAGTATTGAAAGCTCTGTACATCCTAGTATAACTCCATCACAATCATTTGACTTTAGATAGTCAATAATAGCATCGAATTTATTCATATTTGCAGGCTTTCCACTTTTTATATCATTGTAGATTATACTCATTACATCACTTTGTCTATCTTCATCTAGTGTTAAATAGTCTATTTCATATTTTTCACACATATTCTGATATAACTTAGTTTTTATATTTCCAGTTGTAGCTAATATACCTAATTTTTTGTGTCCATTTTCTTTAGCATGTTTTACAGTCTCTTCTATTATATTTACAACAGGTATATTTACACTTTCTGAAATTTCTTTATAGAAATAATGTGCTGTATTACAAGTTATCACTATAAAATCTGAGCCACATGCCTCTAACCTTTTACTGTCTTTTATAAGAACATCTACTGGAGAATCTTCACTTTCTCCTATTATGTATGCGGTTCTATCAGGAGTAGTAGCTCGGTTAGTTATTATCATATCAACATGATCTTGATCAGACTTTGCATCTGTTAATCTCACTACCATGTCAAAAAAGTAAACCGTGGCCATAGGTCCTAATCCACCAATAACTCCAACTGTCTTGTTCATAATAATCTCACCAATCTATTTACAATATTTTTTGAACTTTCTCATTTGGTTTATGTTATATAATAATATATATAAACTTCTTTTAAAGTTTCCTTTTAAGTCTTTGTCATATCCAAATGAAGTTGCACTTTTTCCTTGTGCTACTAATGATTTAGCTTTATTTACTAAAGCTTGATCTTTAACATATTTATAAACTACATTCTTTGGTATAACATGCCAGAAGAATGGATCTTTTTGTATTTTTAAATCTAATTCTTTGTTATATACTCTGTCTTCTACAACATATCTAGCTATGTTGTTTCCTGAACTAGTTACATAGTAGTTACTTCTACCTTGTCTTAAGTTTATTTCAAACACTTTATAAGTGTTATCTCTACTATCAAACTTTATATCAAAGTTAGAGAATCCTGTATAATTTATATCCTCTAAAAATGCCTTAAACTTTTCCATTAAGTCTTTATCATATTCTGTTATTATAGCAGCATGATTTCCTATTCCTTTTGGAGTATGCTCTTCTAATAATACATGTCCTAAGCACATCATTTTAACTTTACCATGTTGATCAGAGTAGCAAGTTAAAACTCTCATATGTGAATCATCACCTGGTATAAAGTCTTGTATTATTAAGTTTTTGTCATACTTACCAGCATATATTGAGTTCGTTATTTCTTTGAACTCTGTTTCATTTTGTGCTATATAAGCTTTTTTCATTCCTTCAAATGGGAATTGCCAATATAATACACTGTCAGAAGGTTTTATTATAACTGGATACTTAAATCCAAAGTCTTTTATTTCATCACCTTTTGAATATATGAAAGTCTTAGGATAGTCTAATCCTTTTTCTTCACACATTTTATAGAATAATTCTTTTTCTATTAACTTATCTTTTAATTCCTTGCCTATATATGGAACTATGTACTTTTCTTTAAGTATATCTCTATGGTCTATTATTAATTCTGCATATTCATCAGTACATCCCATTATTATTAGCTTTTTATTAGGTGCAGCTAATTCATCTGCAGTTTTAAGTAATACATCTATAAACTCTTTTTCTTCTGTTATTCTTTCGTCTATTCTAAAATCTATTATGTTACTATCTTTTGTCGCCCCTAATGCATATCTACCAAAAGCTATAGACTTAACTCCATAAGCTTCATGGTATGCTCTTGCTACTGAGTAGCAATTTATATCACCACCAACCAATACTGGTTGTATTATTATATTATCCACACTTTCCACCTCGTTTAAGAATTTCATTTGTAGTTAAATTCATCTTATTAATTATACTTGATTTACATTATTATGTCAAAATTCTAGTTACTTCAATCTATTTGCAAAAAATACCATACTAAATTTTATTTCAAATGTCGTTTTACTTATTTTTTTCTTAATATTGTCAAATTTAGCTTAAATATTTAAGAATATCATTTTAGTATAAAAAGCTAGTTATAAAATTTTATAACTAGCTTTTTTATTAACTATTTAACTATACTTACTCTATTTTTTTCCTTAGCTTTTATAGGACCTTCTTTTATAGATATCTTTTCATCTGGTCCTAAATTAGTAAATACTACTGGACTTATTGTTGATGTTGCATTTTTCTCGATATAATCTAAATCCATTTTTACTAGTTTATCTCCAGCTTTAACTTTTTGTCCAACTTCAACAAATACTTCAAAGCCTTTACCTTCTAATTTAACGGTTTCTATTCCTAAATGTATAAGCACTTCTCTTCCATTTTCTGATTCTATTATCACAGCATGTTTCGTTGGGAATACGACTCCTACTGTACCATTTACTGGAGAATATATTTCTCCATCATTAGATTTTATAGCAAATCCATCTCCCATTAATCTAGTTGAGAATACTTCATCTGGAACTTGTGATATATCCATTAATTCACCATTTACTAAAGATATTATTTCTTCACCTGTAGAAGTTAATTCTACTTCATCTTTAGCCTTAGGCTTATCTTCTTTTACTTCAGCCTTTTTGATTTCACCTTTTTTAGGTGCATTAACTTTTACTTTTCCAGATATTATTTCGTTTATTTCTGATTTTAATGTATCTGATTTTGGCCCAAATATAGCTTGTACATTGTTACCAACTACCATAACACCTGCAGCTCCAAGTTCTTTAAGTCTTGCTTGGTCTACTTTATTTATATCTTCAACAGCTACTCTAAGTCTTGTTATACAAGCATCTAAACTTTTTAAGTTTTCTTTGTTTCCTAATGCTTCTAGTATACCTACTGCTAATTCACTGTTGTTTAATGTTGTATTTGTGCTGTCTTCACTCTCATCTTCTCTACCTGGAGTCTTTAAATTAAACTTAGTTATTAAGAATCTAAATCCGAAATAGTAAACTACTGCAAATACTGCACCAACTAGTATTACTAAATACCATGGCGTTCTATTTGGTAATACTCCAAATAGTAAGAAGTCAAATAACCCACCTGAGAATGTCATACCTATTTTAACATTTAGTATTTGCATTACGGCAAATGATAAACCAGCAAATAAGCAGTGTACTGCAAATAATCCTGGTGCAACGAATAAAAATGCAAACTCTAATGGTTCAGTTATACCTGTTAAGAAAGATGTAAGTGCTGCTGATGCCATTATACCTGCAACATACTTTCTCTTTTCTGGCTTAGCTGTATGAATCATTGCAAGTGCAGCTGCTGGAAGTCCAAACATCATAAATGGGAACTTACCTGTCATAAATGTACCTGCTGTAAATGCTACACCATCTTTAAGTTGAGCAAAGAATATACTTTGGTCACCCATTACTAAGTTTCCTGCTTTATCTATGTATTCACCAAATTGATACCAGAAAGGATTATAGAACACGTGATGTAATCCAAAAGGTATTAATGCTCTTTCTATTATACCAAATACAAATGCTGCTAATGTTATGTTAGCTTCTATTACTGTTCTTGAGAAGTTTAATAATGCATTTTGTATAGGTGGCCATATAAATGATAAGGCTATACCTATTAATATAGCTGATGCTGCTGTAACTATTGGAACAAATCTCTTACCTGCAAAGAATCCTAAGTATTGAGGTAATTCTATTTTGTAGAACTTCTTATAAAGTCCTGCTGCAATTATACCAATTATGATACCACCAAAAACTCCTGTTTGAAGAGTTGGTATACCAACAGTTGTTGTATACATTGGGTTACCCATCATATCTGGTGTTACACCAGTCATTATACCCATAGATGTATTCATTATTAAGAAACCAACTATTGCAGCTAGTCCTGCAACACCTTCACCTTCAGTTAATCCAACTGCCACCCCAACGGCAAATAGTAAAGGTAAGTTATCAAATATTATTCCTCCAGATCTTTCCATTATATTTATTATAAGTGGAAAAGCTCCCGTTGATAAAAACGGCATTTTTTCAACTAATGCCGGGTTAGCTAATGCATTACTTACACCTAGTAATATACCTGCTGCTGGAAGTAATGCAACTGGTAGCATTAAAGCTTTCCCTACTTTTTGTAAGACACCAAATATCTTTTTCATAATACCTCTCCTTTATATTTTTAATTTTAGAAAGTTTTAATTTTCATTGATTAAATAAAAAAGACTTAAATCTATAAAAATAACTTAAAGATAAATTATTGCAAATCCAATCAATATTATTATGTATATATTGATTGTAATTATTACATAAATTTAACTTATTATTACTTTTATAAACTTAAGTCTTGCCTGCTCAACCAGTAACAATCTTATTGTTTATACTTCTATTTAATATATATATTATTAAAGGTTTAACCTTATAATATTTTACTTTATAGCTGCTATTACTCTATTTATATGTAGTGTAAGATATAAAAGCTCATCTTCTGTAACTATATACTCATGATTATCTTCTATATATTTTTTAATCTTACAAGAACAATTATATGGTTTTTCATATTGAATTTTTATAATTTCTAAAAGTTCATTGTCATTATTTTCTACTTGTTCTTTTTTTATAAGTCGTTTTGCAAAGAATTTTAAATGAGTTACTAACCTATCATAGTTAAAATCATCTTCTTTAAATTCTACTGAATAATAATATCTTATAATATTTAGTATTTCTTTTACTATCTTAGTCATTAAAAATGATTCTTTAGTACTTTCTTTATAATTGGCATTTATAATATGCATAGCTATAAATGCTGCTTCATCCTTTGTGAAATTTACATTAAATTCTTTGTTTATATAATCTATTGCCCATATTCCTATTTGGAATTCTTTTTTATGAATCCTTTTTATTTCATAAAGTAAATCATTTTTAATTTCTATATTTTGATTATACCTTTTAATTGCAAATGATATATGATCTGCTAATGCTACATATATATAATCATCTAGTTCTGCATTTAAATTTTGCTTTGCATATTCTATTATCTTAGAAGTTACATTAAATATATCTTCATCCACTTCAGTAGCTATCCTAGTTATCTTTTTAGCTAAGTTTTCATCTTCCATAACAAATTTCTTTTCAATTTTATCTTGGTCTACTTTTTCTCCAACCTTTTTTTTAAATCCAATTCCACATCCAGTGAGTACTAGTTCTTTATTAGTTTCATCATCTACAACCAATACTACATTGTTATTGTATATTTTTTGAATTAGCATATATACTCACCTCTATTCTTTAGATCAATCATTTTTAAATAAACTTAGTTTAAATTTTAGTTGTTTTTTATATATATTTTTACCTTAATTATTTTTTAACAAAATATATGTATAAATACAAAATACCTAAATTAAGACACTAAAATAAAGTCTCAACTTAGGTATTGCCTGCTCTATCAGTAACAATCCAAAATATTGATAAGTAAATATTTGTATATTTTTATTCAAGTTTTATTTATATTATAATTTTATAATAGGTATTTAATTCTGTCAAGAATTTTAGGAAAACATTTATTTTTCTTTAATTAATCCTTTTCTATAAGCTAATAAAAGTAACTTTAAGTCTTTTACTTCTTGTTCTAATATTTTACCTGCATCAGTATCTCTTACTGTTTTACGTTTTGCTTTATGTTCTACTACTTCTGTAGTTGATAGTATATCACTTTCTTTTTTTATAGCATCTTCTGCTGATGTAAAAGGTTGGTGTGAAACTAATTGTAAACTATGAGAATTATATATTAAAGTATAACCTGCAAGTCCTGTTTTATTTTGGTATGCCCTTGAAAAGCCACCATCTATGACTAGTATTTTTCCGTTTGCCTTTATAGGACTCTCACCATTTTTACTTTCTACAGGAACATGACCATTTATAATATGGCTATCTGTTAGGTCTAAGTTAAATTCTTCAAATATCTTTTCACACATCTTTTCATCTTCTCTTAATTTGAAATATGGATTTTTATTTTCCTTGTGACTTTCTTTCTCCGCTATAAAATATCTTTCAAAAGTAGTCATGTCATCTTTACCAAATAATGATGAACACTTTCCTGTCCAAAGATACCACATCATGTCCATTCCATATTGCTTTTGAGTTGTATTTTCTTTAAAGAAATATCCTTCTCTAGATATAGCTTCCATCTTATCCATTAAAGCTTTACCCTTATATTCTTTACCTTGTATTTTCATAGACATAAAGCTCTTGTCTTCATTTAAAGGTACACATCCATGTATTAGTAAGTTAGAGTTTGCTGTTAAGTATATACTTCCTTTTGAGAATAAAAAAGAAATATGTTTTTGAAGTTTTTCGCTATTTTTAAAAGATGATACTAATTTTTCTATAACTTCATTTTCTTCTTTGCTTAACTCATATGGGTTATTTTTGTTTATAGTTGGGAAATTAGAATCCTTTAATTTATATACTTTACCCTTTAATTTAATAGTATTTTCTTCATAGTTTATATTATTAAGTAAAAGTCTATGCTGCATTTCAAACTCAGGCCTTCTATTTATAACTTCTCCTTCTAACTTAAACTGTATAATACTTATTGCCTTGTGCATTTTAGCTATTAATGATTTTTCTTTTGTTGATACATTTTGATCACTAATTTTTGGAATAAAACAATGGCAAGGGTCATCCTTATAAGTTTCCATAGCAAAAGTAGCAAGAGGAAGTAAATTTATTCCATATATATCTTCTATTATATCTAGATTTGCATATCTAGCTGATATCCTAAGAGCATTTGCTATACAAGTTTTTTCTCCACTTGCAGCACCCATCCAAAGTATATCATGATTTCCCCATTGTATATCCACTGAATGATAATCCATTAAAGTATCTATTACTACGTCTGGTCTTGGTCCTCTATCGTATATATCTCCTAATATATGAAGTCTATCTACTACTAGTTTTTGTATAACTTTAGATATAGCTATTATAAATTCTTTTGCTCTATCAGTTTCTATTATTGTATCTACAATACTTTGGTAATAACATTGTTTATGCTTTATATCTATAGATTCATGAAGTAATTCTTCTATTATATACTTAAAATCTTCTGGTAATAATTTCCTTACTTTTGATCTAGTGTATTTACTAGATGCATATTTACAAAGTTCAACTAATCTATATATATTTATTCTATAAAAATCTTCTAGATTTTCTTCTTTCTTTATTATCAAATCTAGTTTTTGCTCTGGATAGTATACTAAAGTAGCTAATGCTTTTTTCTCATTTTCTCTCATAGTATTTGAAAATAGTTCTTCTATCTTTCTTTTTATAACTCCAGAGCCATTTTTTAAAACATGAACAAAAGGCTCATATTCTCCATGTATATCTGTTATAAAGTGTTCCGTTCCTTTAGGCAAGTTAAGTATTGCCTCTAGGTTTATTATTTCAGTACTTGCTTTTGATATGCTTGGATATTGTTTTGATAGTAGTTTTAAATATTTTAACTCATTTTCTAATGGTCTCAACTTCTAATCCTCCAAACTTAAATAATTATATATTTATTGTATCACATTTATAATTAGTATACACTATTTAAGTTTATTATTATCACATAATAAGTCAAATACTTAATTAACTATCTTCATATCTCCTGTATAAATATCTATTTCATGAACTCCTATACTTTTTTTATGACTGTGTTCTTCATCATTTATAGTTATAAAAAGTTCAACCTTGTACTTGTCTCCAACTTTTTTTATATCATCTTTATTTACAGTTACAAGATCTCCATATTCTGCTTTTATTATATTCACAGCAGTTTCCTTTGATATTGGGTTAATCTCTTTATTGTAAGTTTTATCTGTAAAATAAACTCCATCTTTTTCATCTTTTTTACTCGCTATAATTATTGCTATAATTATAGCTATTATTAATAGCATTCCTATAATTATTTTCTTTTTCATTAAACTCTCACTTTCTTGAATTATTAGCTTACACATTATATCGCAAATCTTATTTATAATCTATATTTTAATATACGTATTAATTTAGTAAAGCTTAATAAAAAGATAGGACAAGCTCTCAACAAAACTTATCCTATCTTTTTATATATTTCAATCTATTTTATGGAGTATGCTCATTTACATTTACTATAGCCTAACTTTATGAATATTTTATGAATGTTTTATATTTTTATGCTTTTTTGTATTTAATAAGCTATAAATATATATTTAAACTAAAAAATTCACTTAAGTTATGTGTAATAAAACACTATTATATAAAAAAGGATGTACTCTAAAAGTACATCCTTTATATTAAACTATATTTATTAGCATTGTTCAGCTAATCTCTTATAGTTGTTGTATCTTTCATTAGCATTTTCTTCAGCCATAGTAAATAATTCATCAGCTACGTCTGGGAATTGCTTAGCTATTGCAGCGTATCTTACTTGACCCATTAAGAACTCTCTGAAGCTTTCAGTTGGCTCTTTAGAATCTAATGTGAATGGATTCTTACCTTGAGCTTTTAATGTTGGGTTGAATCTGTATAAGTGCCAGTAACCAGCTTTAACAGCTTTTTCTATGTTAGCTTGAGCTCTACCCATACCTTCTTTTATACCATGAGATATACATGGAGAGTAAGCTATTATTAATGATGGTCCATCATAAGCTTCTGCTTCTATTACAGCCTTCATTAATTGGTTCTTATCTGCACCCATACCAACTTGTGCAACATATACGTTTCCGTAACTCATTGCCATCATACCTAAGTCTTTCTTCTTAGATCTCTTACCAGCTGCAGCGAACTTAGCCATTGCAGATATTGGAGTAGATTTAGAAGCTTGACCTCCTGTATTTGAATATATTTCTGTATCAAATACTAGTACGTTTACATTTTCTCCTGAAGCAAGTACGTGGTCAAGTCCACCGTAACCGATGTCATAAGCCCATCCGTCTCCTCCAAGGATCCATTGAGATCTCTTAACTAGGTAATCTTTTCTTTCTTCTATTTCATTAACTAAAGCTTTTATTTCAGCATTTTCTATATTGTGAGCATTAGCTAATACATCTAATACTTTTTGGCTTGCTACTTTTGAAGCTTCTCCATCTTCTTTAGCATCTAACCAAGCAGTAAATGCTTCTCTAGCTGCATCACATATATCCATTGTTAATAATGTTTCCATGTTTTCAGCTATTTTGTTTCTCATTTGTTTAACTGCTAACATCATTCCGTATCCGAATTCAGCATTGTCTTCGAATAATGAGTTTGCCCAAGATGGACCTTTACCTTCATGGTTAACAGTGTATGGAGTTGATGGAGCTGATCCTCCCCAGATTGATGAACATCCAGTAGCATTTGCTATCATCATTCTATCTCCGAATAATTGAGTAACTAACTTGATGTATGGAGTTTCTCCACATCCAGCACAAGCACCTGAGAATTCCATTAATGGTTGTCTGAATTGACTTCCTTTAACAGTGTTAGGAGCCATTACATCATCTTTAGGAGCAACCTTTGTAGTATCTACAGCGAATGCCCAGTTTTCTATTTCAACTTCTTGAGTATCAAGAGGTTTCATGAATAATGCTTTACCTTTAGCTGGACATATGTCAGCACAGTTTCCACATCCTGTACAGTCAAGTGGACTTACTTGCATTCTGTATTGTAATCCTTCAAATCCTTTACCAATTGCTTTTTTAGTATTGAAGTTTTCTGGAGCATTAGCCATTTCTTCTTCAGTTACTAATACTGGTCTTATACATGCATGAGGACATACATAAGCACATTGGTTACATTGTATACAGTTGTTTACATCCCACTCAGGAACATTTACTGCTACTCCACGTTTTTCGTAAGCTGCAGTACCACATGGGAATGTACCATCTTCTATTCCATCAAATGCACTTATTGGTAAACTATCACCTTCTTGAGCATTCATTGGTCTTACTATATTTTTTATGAATTCTGGTTCGTCGCAGTTTGTTGTTTCTGCACTTTCAACAGCTTGATTCCAAGCAGCTGGAACTTCTATTTTAACTAATGCATTCATACCAGCTTCAACAGCTTCAAAGTTCATGTTAACGACTTTTTCACCTTTTTTACCGTAAGCTTTCTTTATAGAATCTTTTAGGTATTGGCTAGCTTCTTCTTGAGGTATTATCTCAGCTAACTTGAAGAATGCTGATTGCATTATCATGTTTATTCTATTTCCAAGACCTATTTCTTGAGCTATCTTAGTAGCATTTACAGTGTAGAAGTTTATTTCATTTTCAGCTATGAATCTCTTCATTTTTGCTGGTAAATGAGTTTCTAACTCTTCTGGTGACCATATTGTATTTAATACGAATGTTCCACCTTTTTTAAGTCCTTTTAATAAATCATATTGGTTAACATATGATTGGTTATGACAAGCTATGTAGTCAGCTTCATCTATTAAGTAAGTAGATCTTATTGGAGCATCTCCAAATCTTAAGTGAGACATTGTTATACCACCAGACTTCTTAGAGTCATAAGCAAAGTAAGCTTGAGCATACTTTTCAGTGTTGTCTCCTATTATTTTTATAGCTTGTTTGTTAGCCCCAACTGTACCGTCAGATCCTAATCCCCAGAACTTACATCTTATAGTTCCTGGTGTAGCTATTTTGATAGGTTCAGATGGCTCTAATGAAGTATTAGTAACGTCATCTACTATACCTACAGTGAAGTTGTTCTTAGGATTTTCAGAAGTTAAGTTATCAAATATAGTTTTTATATCTGATGGAGTAACATCTTTTGATCCTAATCCGTATCTTCCACCTATTATCATTGGAGCATTTTCGGCTCCGTAGAATGCACTACGTACGTCTAAGTATAATGGCTCTCCTATAGCACCTGGCTCTTTAGTTCTATCCATTACACATATTCTTTCAGCAGTTGCTGGTATTTTTTCTAATAAATGCTTAGTAGAGAATGGTCTGAATAAGTGAACCTTAACTAAACCGTATTTTCCACCTTGAGCATTTAAGTAATCTATTGTTTCTTCTATAGCCTCTGTAGCAGATCCCATAGCTATTAATACATACTTAGCATCTTGTGCTCCGTAGTAATCAAATAGTCCATGTTCTCTTCCAGTTAATTCGCTCATTTGCTTCATGTATTTTTCAACTATTCCAACTATGTTGTTGTAATATTTATTTGAAGCTTCTCTTGTTTGGAAGTATATATCAGGGTTTTGAGCAGTACCACGAGTAACAGGATGATTTGGAGATAAAGCTCTGTTTCTGAACTCTTCTACTGCTTCTTTGTTTATTAATTTTTCATAATCTTCAGTGTCTAATAACTCAACTTTTTGTATTTCGTGAGATGTTCTGAATCCATCGAAGAAATGTATGAAAGGTAATCTTCCTTCTATTGCAGCTAAGTGTGCAACTGGTGCTATATCAGCAACTTCTTGAACAGAACCTGATGCTAACATTACACATCCAGTTTGTCTAGCTGACATAACGTCTTGATGATCCCCAAATATAGATAATGCTTGAGCTGCTAATGCACGAGCACTTACGTGGAATACCCCTGGAAGTAATTCCCCAGCAACTTTATACATATTAGGTATCATTAATAATAAACCTTGAGATGCAGTGAAAGTTGTTGTTAATGCACCAGCTTGTAATGAACCGTGGAATGCTCCAGCAGCTCCTGCTTCTGATTGCATTTCTACAACACTTACTTTTTGTCCGAACATATTCTTTCTGCCTTGTGCCGACCATTCGTCAACTACTTCAGCCATGTTTGAAGACGGAGTTATTGGATATATAGCAGCAACATCAGTGAATGCATAAGCAACATGAGCAGCAGCTGTATTTCCGTCAACTGTTTTCATAAATTTAGCCATAATTGTATCCTCCTCGTATATTACTCTTATGTACTTATCTTTATAAGTATTTTGTATTGTAGAAACAATGTACAAGGTTATACAACATTGCACATTGTTTCCCCCCAATACTATATTATTACATAATTCTAAATATTACATAATAAACAAAATATTCTTTATGTTTTGTAAAATTCCTTTATTTTGCTTAATTTGATTAAAGGAAAAATCTATATGTTTATTAAAATAATATCCATATGTTTAATTATAAGTTTCTTCTACTCTTTCATTTATACCCACGATTTTGTAGATTAAACAAGAAATTTGTATTTTTTCTAATAATCGCTTTTTATAGAGTCTTCCCCAGTAACTATGGCTATTGATGCACTTGCACCTATTCTTGATGCCCCAGCTTCTATTACAGCTTTTGCATCTTCAGCAGTTCTAACACCACCTGATGCTTTAACTCCTATATTTTCTCCAACAGTTTCTCTCATAAGTTTTATGTCAGCTGGAGTTGATCCACCTGTTCCAAATCCTGTTGAAGTTTTTACATAGTCAGTTCCTGCTTTAACTGCAAGTTCACAAGCTTTAACTTTTTCTTCATCTGTTAAGTAACAAGTTTCTATTATTACTTTAACTAAAGCTTCTTTATTAGCTGCATCTACTACTGCTTTTATATCTTCATATACTAAGTCGTAGTTTTTATCTTTTAATGCACCTATATTTATAACCATATCTACTTCGTCTGCACCTTTAGCTATAGCATCTCTTGTTTCAAACGCTTTAACTTCTTTAGTGTTAGCTCCTAAAGGGAAACCTATTACTGTACAAACTTTTACATCGCTTCCTTCTAATTCTTTTTTAGCAAGCTCTATGTTAGTTGGATTTATACAAACTGAAAAGAATCCATATTCTTTTGCTTCATTACAAACCTTTATTACTTCTTCTTTTGTAGTTACAGCTTTTAATACTGTATGGTCTATCATTTTTGCTATTTTACTCATTTCAAATTCTCCTTTTTTCTACACAAATATTTATATTATTCCATATTATGTTAGCATATTATGAGCATCATATAAACTTATTTTTTCCTTAGAACAATTTAAAATTCATAGCTCTTTAATTTCAATTTGTATTTTGTATCCAGCTCACATATATAATCATATCTGTATATTTTTTGTTTAACAAGTAGGCACTTTATTTACATATAGTTTCAAAAAATATATACAGTACCTAAAAATATATATGGTATCAAAAAATATACTGTAAGGTTTTTACAATAATTTATTTATGATATAATAAATAGGTCTTCATTTTTAAAATTTTGAAGGAATACTTTTTAGAGATCATATATAGGAATTATATCTCCCCCATTTAAAATGAATGTAATTTCTTATTTGATATAAAAAGTCTTAAGTTAGATATTTCATAGAAATACTTTATGATAAGTCTATATGACTATATTTTAATATTTTTTAGAAGTTTTTCTATGCTATTTATATAGAAAGAGGTGTATATATGATTCATACTCAATGTCACATGAGTCATAGATGTGCAAAATTTGAAACTTGCCCTATGACTTTATTTCATAAATTAGTTTCTGGTAAATGGAAAATTTTAATACTTTGGTATCTAAGTAGTGGCCCACTTAGGTTTAGTGAAATAAAAAGAAAGCTTCCTGATGTTACTCAAAAAATGCTTACAAATCAACTTAGAAGTTTAGAAGATGATGGCCTAGTTCATAGAGAGGTGTATCCTGTTATCCCCCCCAAGGTTGAGTATAGTTTAACAGAACTTGGAGAAAAATTACTTCCCCTTCTTGAGCAGATGTACGAATATGGAGTGGAATATTCAAAAGCTATGAAAATATCTGCTACTAAGTAGATTTTTAATAAATACATAAATAATAAACTATATAACTAAAAAGGTAATCTCAATTTTGAGATTACCTTTTATTTATAATATAAACTAAAATTATTCAGCTATTAATTCTACCATATCTCCGTTTCTAACTGCTGCAGCGTTTCCTTCTTCAACGTCTACGTGCATTTCTAAAGCGAAGTTTGCATTAGCTCTTACTAATACATTTTCAAATACAACAGCTCTTGGTCCGAAAGTTCTAACTTTTACTATTTGCTTATCTTCTACACCGAAGTTTTTAGCATCTTCTAAGCTCATATGTATATGTCTAGATGCTACTATAACACCTTCTTGTAATTCAACTTCTCCAGCTGGTCCTACTAATTTAACACCAGGAGTTCCTGCTATATCTCCAGATTCTTTTATTGGAGCTTTTACACCTAAAGCAAATCCATCTGCTAAAGATATTTCAACTTGAGTGCTAGGTCTAGCTGGTCCTAAAACTCTAACTCCTTTTATAGTTCCTTTTGGTCCTACTAAATCAACCTTTTCTTCACATGCATATTGTCCTGGCTGAGATAATGGCTTGAAATGAGTTAACTCATGTCCTGCTCCGAATAATGTTTCTATATCAGCTTGACTTAAATGAACGTGTCTGTTTGATAAAGCTATTGGTAATTTCATAAAAAACCCTCCTACATAAATTTTGTATACAACATCCAATTATACATAAATTTTTTAATTAAATCAAATTCTTTTCTCAAAATTTGATAATTTTCTTAATATTATTTCTACTGAAATATTAGAAAACCCTTTTATTTTCATTCATAATTAGTATTTCAACTTTTACTTATCTTATTATAATTTTTTATTTATTTTAACCATATTAATATTAACTTTAAATATTAGTTTATATAAAAATTTTATATTGATAGTTTTTTTAATAAGTCAAAGTAACCAGGGAAAGATATATCTATACACTCTTTGTCATCTAATACTATATCTGTATCACAGATTAAATTAGCTATTGAAAATGCCATGGCTATTCTATGGTCTTTAAAAGTAGTTATACTAGCTCCATTTAGCTTAGTTTTTCCTTTTATAACCATTCCATCTTCTAGTTCTTCTATATCTGCACCCATTAATTTTAAGTTATCTACTACAGATTTTATTCTGTTACTCTCTTTTACTTTTAATTCTTTTGCATCTTTTATTATAGTTGTTCCTTCTGCTTGCGTTGCAAGTACTGCTATAACTGGTATTTCATCTATAAGCCTTGGTATTATAGTTTTATCTATTGTTGTAGCATTTAAATCTTTGCTGTACTTTACTAATAAATCTCCAACTAGCTCTCCTCCAACGAATCTTTGATTTATTATTTCTATATTTCCATTCATATTTTTAACAACATCTATTATTCCAGTTCTAGTTTTGTTTAGTCCAACATTTTTAATTAAAACCTCTGATCCTTTAGTTATTAAAGCTCCTACTATTATAAATGCTGCTGAAGATATATCTCCTGGTACATATATATCTTGATTAAATAACTCTTTAACTGGATTTATAGTTATATCTAAATCATTTACATTTATGTCAGCTCCAAATGATTTAAGCATTATTTCTGTATGGTTTCTACTTTTAACTTTTTCTCTTATTATACTTTTTGAATCTGCATATAAGCTTGCCAGTATCAAAGCTGATTTAACTTGTGCTGATGCTACTGGCATATTATAATCTATTCCTTTTAAGTTCCCTCCATATATTTTTATAGGAGTATAGTTTGCATCGTCTTTTCCTTCTATTTTGCATCCCATCATTCTTAAAGGATCTGTAACTCTTTTCATAGGTCTTTTTCCTATTGATTCATCTCCAATAAGTGTTGCATCAAAGTTATTTCCTGCTAGTATTCCACTTAATAGTCTTATTGTAGTTCCAGAGTTTCCTACGTCTAGTAAATCTTTAGGTGGCTTTAGACCATATAGACCATTTCCTTTTACAAAAACTTCATTTCCTTTTATGTCTATGTCTACTCCCATTTTCTTAAAGCAAGATATTGTGCTTAAGCAGTCTTGGCCCATTAAAAAGTTGCTTATTTTATTATGTCCTTTTGATATTGATGAAAACATTATGGCTCTATGTGATATAGATTTATCCCCTATAAGTTCAAAACTTCCTCTAAGCATTCTGACTCTCCCTTATTATATTAAGTATTTTTTCTTCATCTATATTATCCATTAAACTTACTTTTCCTAGTTCTGTTGGAAGTATTAAGTTTATTTTACCAAAGCTATTTTTCTTATCACTCTTCATTATGTATAGTATCTCTTTTGCAATATGATCTTTATCCATATTTTCATTTAAATCATATTTTAAAGGTAGTTTGTATAAATTTATAACTCTTATAAATTTATCATAATACTCTTTGGATATTAATTTTTCATCTAATGAAAGTTTAAATGCCATAGCCATACCTATACTTACAGCCTTACCATGGCTAATTTTTAATAGTTTTTCTACTCCATGTCCAAAGGTATGTCCAAAATTTAGTATTTTTCTAAGTCCACCTTCTTTTTCATCATTAGATACTACTTCTACCTTTATACCTGCGCATTTTTTTACTATATAGTATAAGTATTTCTCTTCCTTATTTAATATAGCTTCACTATTTTCTATTAGATAATCTAGAAATTCATAATCATATATTGCACTATACTTTATAACCTCTGCCATACCACTTATAAATTCTTCTTCACTTAAACTTTTTAAAGAATTCACATTTATATAAGTAAGTTTTGGTTGATAAAAACTTCCCATTATATTTTTAAAATTGCCTAAATTTATACCTGTTTTTCCACCTATAGAAGAGTCGACTTGAGCAAGTAAACTTGTAGGAACTTGTATAATGTCAATTCCTCTCATATAAGTAGATGCTATAAACCCTGCAAGGTCTCCTACTACTCCACCTCCTAAGGCTAATATTAAAGATTTTCTAGATAAATTTATTCTTATACAGTAGTTCATTATTTCCTCATAAACATCTAAAGATTTAGATTGTTCTCCTGGTGACACTATATATTCATATATGTACTTAGCTTTTATAGAACTTGTAAATTCTTTCATCATATGTTTATATACATTATCATCACTTATTATAAGTACTTTGTCGTATATATCATTTAAATCTATATCATCTTTTATTAAACCTTTATTTATATCATTTGAGTTTACTAATTTTACAGCTTCATTAAAGGATTTATAATCTTTATCTATTACTACACTACAAATAGCAGTTTCTATCTTTTCCATCCTCTTTCACCTAACCTTTTTATGTATGAATTATAATTTGATTTTAAGTCATTTAAATTGTCTCCACCTATTTTTTCTAGGAAGTGATTACATATAACAAAAGCTACTACATTTTCACAAACTACACTGCAAGCAGGAACAGCACAATTATCTGAACGTTCAATACTTGCACTATAACTTTCCAGTGTATTTATATTTATAGAATTTAATGGCTTATATAATGTAGGTATTGGCTTCATTGCACATCTTATTATAATCTCTTCTCCTGTAGTCATTCCACCTTCTATTCCACCTAGTCTATTTGTAGCTCTTTTTATACCTTCATTTTTGTCATAGCTTATTTCATCCATAACACAAGACCCTGCTAAAGAGCTAACATCAAATCCAATTCCTATTTCTACTCCTTTTATGGCTTGAGTAGCCATTAAATGCATAGCAAGTTGTCCATCTATTTTCTTATCAAACTGAGTATATGAACCTAGCCCAGGAATAATATTTTTCACTCTTATTTCTACAACTCCACCTAATGTATCACCTTCTGATTTCGCTTTATCTATTCTTTCTATGATTTTTTCTTCTAGGTTTTTATTTACACATCTTATTTGACTAGTATCTACATTTTCCTTTATATAATCAAATTCATATAAATTTTTATCTTCTACACCACCAATATTTACTACATGAGATGTAAATTCTACATTAAAATTTTTAAGTATTTGCTTGCATATAGCACCTACGGCTACTCTACTTGCAGTTTCTCTGGCACTAGACCTTTCAAGTACATTTCTAGCATCTTTAAAGTCGTATTTTAAGCAACCTACCAGGTCTGCATGTCCTGGTCTTACATTACTTACTTTTCTAGTCTCTAAATCAACTTCCTCCATTGGATTCATGTACTTTGTCCAATTTTCATAATCTTTATTTTTTATTTCTATAGATATAGGTCCACCTAGGGTTTTTTTACCTCTAACTCCACCTAGTATATTTATTTTATCTCTTTCTATTTGCATTCTGCCGCCACGACCGTAGCCACCTTGTCTTTTTTTAAGCTCCTTGTTTATTTCTTCAAAATCAAGTTCTATATTAGCTGGTACTCCATCTAGTATAGATATTAAGCTTTGCCCATGAGATTCTCCACTTGTTAAATACCTTAGCATATCATTCTCCTTGTTAAACTTCATTTATTATATATATTGTATAATATTATTTAAGTAAAATACTCTAATTTAAATATTTTTTTATATTATGTTTTATTCTAACTTTTTTTGGTATATATATAATTAGATTTCTAATTTTATATTTTTATTATTTGATTTTCTAAATATATTTACAATCAAAAGAAGCTTGATTAATCAAGCTTCTTTACATCACATATATAATTTTTTATTGCCTTATCTAGTTCATTTTTAAAGTGTTGATTTTCACTATACCCTAATTTATCTGTACTATTTAAGTAAATATTATATTTTAATTTATTGTTTACACTTTTAAAGAAAAAATCCATGACTATTTGGCCACCCATAAATTGAGTTTCATATGGTGTTGAACCTCCAACAGCTATGTACATTCCTATACGAGTCTTATCTCTATCTATTGATGGCTTATTAAGAATATACTTACTTGCATATATAGCCTGAGTTCTATCTACTACTGTTTTTAATTTAGCAGATACGCAATCAAAATGTACAGGGCTTATTACTATAACTCCTTTGGCTTTATCAAACATTTTATACATAGGGGTCATATCATCATTAAATTTGCAATAACCTGTTTTTTCGCAAAATCCACAAGCAGTACAATACTCAATATTCATATCATATATGTTAAATATTTCGTAAGTTATATTATTTTCTTCTAGTTTAGAACTTATTTCCTTAGATATCGAAAAACAATTTTTATTTTTTCTTGGGCTTCCATTTATTATTAATATTTCTTTAAACATTAATTATCCCCCTTTATCTTTTAGTTATAATAAATACTATTTATCCTTTAACATAACTACTAATATATCATCATCAAAGTTATCTTTACCTGCAAAGTCTATTAACTCTTCTTCTAGCTTTCCTTGTAAAACTTCATGACCTATTTGGTAATTATCTTGAAGGAATTTCTCTAATCTAGATACCCCATATTCTTCTTTTGACTCATTTTTTATTTCTAATATTCCATCTGTGTACATGCATAATAGTGAATAGTTTGATATATCAAAAGAGTTGTTTGCATATTCAGCTTCATCCATTATTCCTATTGGTATACCTTTTTTACAGTTTAAATTTCCTTCTATTTCTCCATTATTCTTTATTATTATAGGACTATAATGTCCTGCGTTGGATATTGTTATTTTATTTTCTTTTGAATTTATAACACTTACTAAACATGTAGCAAATACGTCCATTTTATCAAATTCATCATATAACATTTTATTTAACTTTGTAAGTATTTCTCCAGGTGTTTTATAATGATTTGCTAACACTTTAAAGGCACCTTTTATCATAGCAACCATATAGTTTGAAATCATACCATGACCCATAACATCTGCCAAAATATAAACTGTATTATCATCATCTACCTTCATAGCATAGTAGAAGTCCCCTCCAACTACTCTTGCTGGTCTATGATAGTAATCTAACTCTTTATTGTTACTTAATTCTAATTTAGCATCATCCATTATTAACTTTTGCTGTTTATTTAAAAGGTTTAATTCATTATCAAGTACTTTATGCTTTACTTCTTCTAAATTATATTTATACAGTTGCATACCTACTGATACTTGTTTTGCTAATATACTTAATATATTCAAATCATCTTTTGTATAGTTTTGACTATTAGCGCATACTATACATCCGATAACTTTATTTCTATATCTTAACTTATAATATATATAACTTTTTATAGTATCTTCTGACTCAGATTTTATATTTACATTATTGTGATATTCCCCAATTGATTTTCTCGCTTGGATACTTTCTAACATTGGATATAGGTTTATTTTATTTTTATCTTCAACATTGTAATAGTTAAATGCTCTATCTTTATAATCATTATCATCTACTAATATCAAAGCTTCTTTGCTGTTTGTCATATTACAAGCTTGTTTACTTAATTGCTCTAAGAATACTGTTATATTATTACTTGAATAAAGCTTTTTAGTTGCAGCATTTATTGAATTTATAGCACCTCTTAATTTATGTACTAAAAATTGCATATTATTGTTTTTAGTAGTTATTTCTATTGATAAACTAAGCAATGATGCAACAGATGATATAAAGTCTATATCTTGTTCACAGATACTATCATTTTTTGATAAAAAGCAAGTCATAAATCCAACTACTTTATCGTTTATTATAAAAGGAAATACTATCCTTCCCGTATAACCTTCTTTTATAGCTAAGTCTCTTTCGTCTTTTGCCCTTTCCTCTTCAAAGACATTTTCTATATATATTATTTTCTTTTCTTCTACAGCTTCATGAACATATTTAGGATATTCATTAAAATCTATTTTAATACCTATTGGATTACTCATAGATTTTACTGGTGGTACATGATCCATAGGGAATACTTGTGGTATATACTCTAAAGTCTGAGAACACACCAAGTATGCGTATTTATAGTCATTTCGATAAAATAAATTAACACAAGCCTTAGTTGGATGAACAACTTCTAACATCTTGTCTACTATCTTATCTTTTATAGAATAAAAATCTGTTGAACTAGTTACCATAGCTGATATGTCTACTAAGTTTTTCATTCTATGGCTATCAGTATTAAAATTTTGCATATCACTACTTACCCCCTAATTTTATATAGTCTACTTTATATTACTATATATGTTATTTATAGTAAATATAAAAACTATTATAAAAGTTGCTATTATAATGGCATTAAACCCTGTTAATAATCCAATTATAAGCAAAGTAACTAACACATTTAATCCTGATTTTCCTCTCTCATCTATAGTTGGTATTTTAGGCATTTCTATATTATTTTTTATATTTTCAATACTTTCTCTCACTTGAGCTTCTAACTTTATCTTATATATTAAATAAGTCAATTCTACTAGCAACATCCCCATTCCAAATAAAATCTCTATATTAAAAGATATATATAAAATAATTATTGCTAATAGTAGCTTTGTAATCTTTAAAAATACACTATCTAACTTTAATGTCATATTTCTTATTTCTCTACACTCTTCTCTGTAAGTATAGTCTGATGAAGGCATAGATTTCATCTTAGTTTTTACTATTTCAGAATAAAATAGCTTTATTATTCCATTTATCATATAAATTCTCCTTATCAAGTTACTTATTTTTATATAATCTATATTTCATCCATATATTTGTAATTTTTACAATTATAATATTTTTTATACTTGTCAATAATAAAATATATAGACTAATATACACTTTAAAAGGAGTGGTTTTAATGCAAATGGCTAATCTTGATTTAGAAACACGTAGTAAAATCTATAGCCACACAAAAAAAGTCCTCAGAAAATATCAAAAAGGTATTATAACTGGTAAGCTTACAGCTGATAAGTTTGCTGAAAATATACTATCTAATGAATCTATTAATGACATTTTAGATGAAAATCTTTTATCAGATGAAACCTTCAAATTATCTTATATAGACTATATAGATAAATTAATAAGTATGCAAAATGCTAATTTATCAAAAGGCAAAAAACATAAAAATAAATCTATCCCTGAAAAACCAAGTATTTCTCAAAAACTAAAATTAAAGAATTTGCTAAGCTCTAGTGAATATACATTGTCAATTCCTATAGAATACCTAAATGCTTGTGATGTTGATAATTTAATAAAATTCATAAGCACTGGTATTATAGATTTAGGTAATGAAAGAATTTATAATTATGTACATAAACCAGAGAAAGTAAATTAATCTAATATCATATATAAATTATTTTGATATTTTTTAAATAATAAAAAGTCTTCACCTAAATATTAAGTGAAGACTTTTTATTATTTATCCTAATGCTTTTTCTAGCTTAGATAAATGCTGTATTGGATAATATCTAAGAAGCTCTCTAAACTGTTCTACTGTAAGACCTTCTGTTGTTGTATAAATACGTATTTTTTCATCTAAATCTGCATTTATAAATTTAGTTTTTATTTCTTCAAAATTAACAGTCGACATTTATATTTCTCCTTATGTAATGTATTTTATTGTTATTTTATCCATTCAAAAATTTTTTATCCAATATATAAGTCATGTATTTTTTAATTTTATATAAAACTAAAGGAGCATCTAAAAGATGCTCCTTAATATATTAAAATAATATATTATTGTTGTTGTTGTCCTGACATTTGTTGTTCTGCCATTTCAACTAACTTTTTAGTCATGTATCCACCTACATAACCATTTTCTCTTGCAGTAAGATTTCCTTTGTCCATTTGTTGGTAATTTGTCATTCCAAGCTCATTAGCTATTTCTAATTTCATTTGATTTAATGCTTGTTTAGCTCCTGGAACTACTGTTTTGTTGTTATTGTTGTTGTTTGACATTGTTGACTACCTTCTTTCTTTTGATTTTGTTTCTTGGTAGTATTATATGAATTTATAGTTTTTTAATTCTAGGTAATATTTGTAACAATATCTAAATTCTTGCTAACAATAATATCCGGCTAAATAACCTGTTGAAAATGCTATTTGAAGATTAAATCCTCCAGTATAAGCATCAACATCAATTACTTCTCCTGCAAAAAATAATCCATCTATTAGCTTTGATTCCATTGTACTTGCATTTATCTCCCCAACTTTAACTCCACCTGAAGTTATTATAGCCTCTTCTATTGGTCTATATCTTTTTACTGTTAAATTAATATTTTTTAATAAATGTACTAATGCTTTTCTTTGTTCTCTAGATATTTGATGAACTACAGTATTTTCATCTATGCCACTTAACTTTATTATTACTGGTATTAATTTTTTTGGCAATAAGTCATCTAAAGAGTTTTTAAAGGCCTTGTTAGTATACTTTTGGAAATCTCTTTGTATTCTTTTATCTAATTTTTCTTCATCTAGTGCTGGTTTTAAATCTAGAACTATCTTATAAGTATTTTTTGATAAATCTTTCATCATACAACTAGCTGACTTTACAACCGGTCCATCTATACCATACTTTGTAAATTCTAATTCTCCAAAGTCATCGTATATTTTCTTATTTTTTCCGTTATATAACTCTATTTTTATATTTCTAAGAGATAATTTTTCTAATTCACTTACAAAACTTTCACATATTTCAAGCCCTATTAAAGAAGGTTTAGGATCTATTATAGTATGTCCATATTTTTTAGCAAATTTATATCCATCTCCAGTAGAACCCGTTAGAGGATAACTAACTCCTCCAGTAGCAACTATTACAACATCGCATTGTATTTCTTTTTTGTTGTCTAATATTACTTTTTCTATTTTTTTATCTTTTGCTATTATTTCTTCTACTTTAGTATTTAATAACAATTTTACTTTTTTATCTATTACTTGTTTATGAAGTGCATTAGCTATATCATGTGCCTTATCACTTTCTGGAAATACTCTATTTCCTCTTTCTGTCTTAGTTTTTACACCTAAACTTTCAAACATATTTATAACATCTTCGTTTGTAAATGTATAAAATGCACTATATAAAAATTTACCATTTGTAGGTACATTTTCTATTAATTCTTCTATATCACAGTTATTAGTTATATTACATCTACCTTTTCCTGTTATTAATATTTTTCGCCCTACTCTATGATTTTTCTCTACTAATGTTACGTCTAATCCTCTATCTGCTGCAGTTGCCGCTGCCATCATACCAGCTGCTCCAGCTCCTATTACTACTACTTTTTTCAAATTTACACCTCTTCTATTTTAAGTAAGCTTAACTTTTTAATAGCTTTAAGTAACTTACTTTGCATCTAATTAATATATACTCATATGCATGTTTTAATTAATCTTATTCAATAAATAATAAAACTTACTATAGCTTAAATATCTTAAACAGAAATGGCACTCCACAAACTCCATAAAATACTACTATTGTATATCTTATATAATCAAATAAGTTGTTACTTGGCATAGTATATTTTAAGCCTAAGTAAACTAATCCTAAAGTTATTATTCCAAGTAAAAATCTACATATATTTTTAGCTATTTTATTATCTTTTTTGTTACTAAAGTTTATTTTATTTTTATTTTTTGATACTGTTTCAAACTGTATATATCTATCTTCTACTATATACCCTAGTACAAATCCAGTTAATAATCCAAATGATTTTATATAAGACGAACTATTTACTAAAAATGCAACTAATGCAAATGGTATTAACATTAAAATAAGACTTAGATATTTTTTTTCATTATCTACATAATCAAAAAATTTACTAAATATTACAGTAAATATTATCCCAAATCCCCATCCAAATATTACATCTATAGGCCAATGAACTCCTAGGTATAGTCTAGATATGCCTACTCCTAAAATTATAATAGCTCCTATTATACTAATCCATGTATTTTTGAATATAATTATTATACTTGTCCAAAATGAAGTTGCAGTTTGAGTATGTCCACTTGGAAATGAATATCCTGTTGCTGTTGATACTCTTTGAGACGTTATCCCTTCTATTCCTATTGGCCTTTTAGCCTTTATTACATCTTTTATTCCTGAATTTATGGCCACGTTTCCTACTAATGAAAATAATATCTTTTGACCATACTTTTTATTTATACACCAATACATTATTGTTGTTAATAAAACTATTACAGGTATTTCTGTACTTATAGTAAGTATTAAAAATAAAGTATCTAATACGCCAGATCTTAAAGACTGAAAAAATTGTAGTATACTTAATTGAATATCCATTTTATTTCCCCCTCCTAAGTACTTATCTTTTATGTAATTATACCTAACTTTCTTATTTATTTATACCCTTTACACAAAAATAGACTTAGCAACATTGCTAAGTCTTCTATATTATTCTTCTCCAACTATTCCTATATAAGGTAAGTTTCTGTATTTTTCTGCCCAGTCTATTCCATATCCTACTATAAAATTGTCTTCTATAGTAAACCCTACATAGTCTACTGGTATATTAGCTTTTCTTCTTTCAGGCTTATCTAATAGTGTACATAATTTTAATGTTTTTGGATTTCTAGTTTGTAGTACATCAACTAATTTGCTTAATGTTAATCCTGAATCTATTATATCTTCTACTACTAATACATTTTTTCCTTCTATATTAACATCTAAGTCCTTTAGTATTTTTACAACACCTGAACTTTCAGTTGATTTTCCATAACTTGATACACTCATAAAATCTATATTAACATCTAAGTCTATTTTTCTTATTAAATCAGAAACAAATACACTAGCACCCTTTAGTATCCCTACTACTAATAATTCTTCACCTTTGAAGTCTTTTTCTATTTGTTTTGCTATCTCTTCTACTTTTTTAGCTATTTGTTCTTCTGTTAATAATACTTCTGTAATTTTGAACATTTCAGTCCTCCTGTTGTTTACGTATATTATAATAAAAACATTATACCATATAAGCACAAATATTAGAACATTTTTATATTTTTTTTAGTAATTGTTCAATATTTTTTTATTATTTAAATTTTTAAGTATATTTTTATTATTTTCTTAAAATTTCTTGCTATACATCTTTTCCTAAATATGATTTTTTGGTTAGATATTATTATTTAATATTTTTATAAAAGCTACTAATAATCGATTTTTATATTATAATTAAATTGTAACTATTAACTACGGAGGTGTTTTACTTGAGTTTAAACCATGGTGCTAATTTATATGACTTATCGAAAAAATATGGATTTTCAAAAGAAGAATTTCTAGATTTTAGTTCTAATATAAATCCTTTAGGTGCATCTAATGCTGCTAAAGACATTGTGATTAAAAATATAGATCAGGTTTCTATATATCCAGACCCTGATTACACAAATTTAAAAAATTCTATTTCTTCTTATTGTCATTGTAATAAAGAAAACATAGTATTAGGAAGTGGTGCAACAGAGCTTATTTCTTCATTTATAAAAACTATAAATCCTACTAAAGCTCTACTTTTATCACCTGCTTATTCTGAGTATGAAAAAGAATTAAAAAAGATAAACTGTAATATAGACAAATATTACTCAAAACATGAAAATGACTTTAAGATTGATATTGATAAATTAATAAATCACATAAATAGTAATAAATATAATTTGATTATTATCTGTAACCCTAATAATCCAACTGGTTTTACTTTCTCAAAAGCTGAGATAAAAACTTTACTTGAAAGTACTAATACTTTCTTTATGATTGATGAAACTTACATAGAATTTACAGATACTAAAGCTTTTTCTTCAACATCTTTAGTTGATGATTATAATAATATATTTGTTATAAGAGGTACTTCTAAGTTCTTCTCAACCCCTGGTATTAGACTAGGATATGGGCTTATATCTAATACTAGTGTAAAAGATAGTATATCATCTCATCTTGATTTATGGAATATAAATATATTTGCTACATTAATGGGTGAGGTTATGTTTAAAGATACACACTTCATAGAAAATACTATTAATGTTATGACTAAAGAAAGAGATTATTTATTTGATAATTTAAGAAATATAGATGATTTAAATGTTTATGATAGCCAAGGTAATTTTATATTATGTGAAATAAAATCAAAAAAATTAACTGCAAGTGAATTAAGAGATAAGCTTATTCCACATAAAATAATTATAAGAGATTGTGCTTCTTTTGATGGACTTAACGAGTATTTCTTTAGAGTTTGTATTTTAAAACCTAAAGATAATAGACTTTTAATAAATTCTTTAAATAATATATTTTAATAAAAAAATAAAAGTTATCTCAAAGTAAGAGATAACTTTTATTTTATTTTATTCTAGTTAATTTTACCTTTTTCCTTTTTCCTATTATAATAGGAACTTTCTCAACTTCAACAATACTAGTATCTATACCAAACCTCTTAGCTGGAGATACTGTTATTTTTTTTATAAGTATCTTAAAACCTATTATAAAACTATCCCATTTTGAAAGGTTACTTTCATTAGATAAATTTTCTTCTAACAATACAAATTTAAAATCTCCAACATTTTTCTCTAAATTGTTATCTATCATATATTCCTTTAGTGTAATTTTTAATTCTTCTGTAGATATTAATTCTTCTATTACTTCTCTTAAAAATATATTTACTGTTTGATTTACTTTAAATCCTAGTTCAAATTCTATCTTAAATATTTGATTAGGTATTATAGTATGAACCTTATAACTCATAGTATACGGCTCGTCAGTTACTCTTACGTTAACAAACCAATAGAATTTAGCGCGTTTTGGTGATTTATTAAATATAGAATATAATATATTATCTTCTATATACCCCCTAGTGCTAGTTTGAGTTAAATACACTAGATGTGTTGAATATAGGGGCAATGTTGTATCTTCTATTATAGATTTAAATCTATCTTTATATTTAGATAGCTTGGTAAAATGATTGTATCTTTCCTTTATCTTTAATCCATATACCCATGAATACATAACAAACATTATAATAAATCCTATTAATACAGTTATATATCCTCCTCTAAAAAACTTAGATAAATTTGCATATAAAAAACTTAATTCGATTATTCCAAAAACAATTAAAACTAATACAGATCTTGTAGCTTTTCTATTGTTATATTTTTCATACTGAGATAATAATATGGTTGTCATAAGCATAGTAACTGTGATAGCAAGTCCATATGCAGCTTCCATATTCTCAGATTTTTTAAAGTATAAAACTAACAATATACAGCCTATTCCTAATGTAAAATTAATTACTGGTATATATATTTGACCTTTTTCCTCATTTGGATATTTAATTAATAATCTAGGAAAAAGATTTAATTTTATTGCCTCTGATATTAATGAAAATGCCCCAGAAATAAGTGCCTGACTTGCGATAATTGCTGCTATTGTCGCTATTATGACCCCTGGTACAATAAACCACTTTGGCATTATTAAGAAAAATGGATTATTTATTACTACATCTCCTTCTCTTAACATAAGCCATGCTCCTTGTCCTAAGTAATTAAGTATTAAACATACCTTTACAAAAAACCATGTATAGTATATATTTTTTCTTCCACAATGTCCAAGATCAGAATATAACGCTTCTGCACCTGTTGTACAAAGAAATACTGCTCCTAAAATATAAGTACTTTTGGGATTTTCAATTAATAATTTTATTCCATAATAAGGATTTATAGCTTTTATTATTTGTGGATTATTAATTATTTGAGATATACCAAGTATAGCTAACATAGAAAACCATAAAAACATAATAGGACCAAAAAGCTTTCCTATCTTCATAGTTCCACAGTTTTGAAAAGAAAATAATAATATTAATATTGATACTACTATAATTAATATCATATTAAGACTTAGTGGAAATATCATTTGTAACCCTTCAACAGATGATGTAACAGTTACTGGAGGTGTTATTATCCCATCTGCTAAAAGTGATGCTCCGCCTATAACCGCTGGTACAATTGCCCATTTAGCTCTTTTTCTTACTAAAGTATATAATGAAAATATTCCACCTTCTCCGTTATTATCCGCTTTAAGAGTTAATATTACATATTTTATAGTTGTTTGAAGTGTTAATGTCCAAATAACAAGTGATATTCCTCCTAATACTAAATCCGTAGAAACCTGTCCTTTATTAGTTGATAATATTGAATTCATAACATATAAAGGTGATGTACCTATATCTCCATATACGATACCTAATGCTACTAATAACGATGCTATACTTACTTTTTTGCTTTTCATAATTGATTTACCTTCTTTCATAATCACAATCCGCTAGTTTCATCTATTACAAGTTATTAAAAATAACCTATAATAAGGCTCTCATATCTTTGTTATTAATTTAATATGTTATGACTATACCTTGATAATGGACTTAGTCTAGCAAAGTAGTCTTCTTCTGTCAAATGTCTCTTTTGTTAAGCATTTCATAATTTTTAATTATAAGAATATAGACAAATAATTTATTTAGTTTTTTTAATATTTTTCAAATTTAAATTTAAGTTTAACATTGCAAAAGCTAAGTTTAGCTTGTTTTAAACAAATAAATATTTAAATTGATGATTTTTAATATTTTCAATATGTAAATTAAAGAATTTTTAATTATAAGGTTTATTTTTATAATATAATTAGTTTAAATATAAAAATATTTATGACTTTTCATACAATATTAATTTGTTAGGTTTATATTTTATGATTTTTAAGTGAAATGTTTTATTAAATAAAAAAGGCTACCTCATAAGAGGTAGCTATTTTTTTTAATTGCTTAAGCAACTTTATTTGCCTTTTTAGACATTTTAGTGTTTATATGATCAACAACTGCTGCTATAGCGTTATCTCCAGATACGTTTGCAGCTGTTCCGAAACTATCTTGAGTTAAGTATAAAGCTATCATTAAACTTGCAAGTCCACCATCTGATGGTATACCTATCATTGGTAAGAAAGGTAATGCACTCATTATAGCTCCACCTGGTGCTCCTGGTGCTGCAACCATTGCTATTCCTAACATTAATATGAATGGGAATAAAGTAGTAAAGCTATGATCCATATTGTTCATCATAAGTACTGCAACAGCAAATGATGTAACTGATATTATACTTCCTGATAAGTGAATTGTTGCACATAAAGGTACACAGAATTCTCTTATTTCTTTGCTTACTCCATTGTTTTTAGCACATTCTACATTTACTGGTATAGTAGCTGCTGAAGATTGAGTTCCTACTGCTGTTAAGTAACCAGGTATTTGGTTTTTTAACATTTTGAAAGGATTCTTCCCTGTAACTATTCCTGCTGCTGTAAATTGTATTGTTAAGTATATTAAATGTAGAGGTATTACTATTAAGTAAACTCTCCAGAATACTCCTAATATAGACCAAACTTGTCCAGCAAAAGTTATATTAGCAAATGTTCCTGCTATATATATTGGTAATAAAGGTATTATTATTGTTGATAATACTTTCGTTACGATTTCTTGGAACTCTTGGAATATATTATGTAAAGTTTGCCCTTTACCATTGTTTCTAAGAGCAGATATACCTAGACCCATTGTAAATGCAAATACTATTGCAGCAGTTACATCTACCATTGGTGATAAAGGTATACTAAAGAATGGTGATAACATACCTGCTTCAGGATCACCTATTTGTGAAGCAACACTTGCATCTATAAAAGATGGGAATATTAACGATGCTACAGCAAATGCTAATGTTCCGGCTACTATTGTAGACCCATATGCTATTCCTGTTGTTATCCCTAATAATTTTCCTGCACCTGTTGCTAAATCTGCTATACCTGCTGTAACAAATCCTATTATTATAAATGGTATAACGAATTTTAAGAATGCAGAGAATAAACTACTTGCAGTTACCAGAGTTTTAACTATAACTTCTGGTGCGAATTGTCCGATTAATATACCGGCTATGATACCCATAATAAGTTTAGGAACTAATCCTATTTTTTTCATACGATCTTTCTCCCCCTGTCATTTTTTTCCCCTTGCAAACTTATAATAAAACATTTTTCTATTCTAGTCAACGTTTTCCTAGATATTTTTTTGTTTTTTTTGATTTTTTCTTTATTTTATTTTATTTCTAACTTTTTATACTTTTTTTATTAAATCGCTTTTCTTTATAATTGAAATTTTCTTAATTTTCTTTCTATATAGTGTTAATTTCAATATTATTTTTTTAAATTTACTTTTAAATTTTTTATAATAAAAAAAGATAATTTCATAAAATAGAAACTATCTTTTTTATTCTTTTCACTTATTCTTTATAATTTTAAATAATTTTTATTTTATATCTACATATATATATCTGATAACTCTAATTTTACCTTTTCTTTTAATTCATCTTCTATTATATATTTATCACATCTATTTTCACTTATTTTAATTATAGGTATTTTTATTTTAAAGGTTGTGCCTTCATTTAATTTTGATTTTATATCAATTTTTCCTCCATGTGCTTCTACAAATAGCTTAACAATAGATAATCCTACCCCACTTCCTTCATTCTTTCTAGTCATGGTATTATCTATTTGGTAAAATATATCAAATATATGCTCTAACTCTTCCTCATTCATACCTATTCCTTTATCTTTTATTTCAATCTCAACATTATCTTCTAACGTTGATACATTGACATTTAAAGTTCCACCATTGTATGAAAATTTAATTGCATTTGACAATAAATTAAGTATTGCCCTTTCCATTTTATCAATATCAACAGCTGTTATAATTTCCTCGTCAGTAGTATCAAATATAATATCTAAATTTTTAGATTTTGTATATGGTATTACAGATAAAGTTATATCTTCGATTAACTCTACTATATTTACATTTTGTAAATATGGTTTTGTATCTACACATTTAAATTTTTGAATATCAATTAAATTATTTATCAACCTTAGCAATCTATTACAATTACTTTCTATAATTTCATAATTATTATTACTTATTATGAATTCATTGTTTTTAGATTTTGATTTTGAAAGCTGCATTACTGATGAGATAACAGTAATTGGCGTTCTTAGTTCATGACTAATATTAGATGTAAAGTGTGCCTTTAATCTGCTTAATTCCTCGCCTTCATCAATTAATCTTAAAAGTTCTTTTTCATATTTCATTTTATAGTTAGTATAAGATATTAAGGCTATTACCATAGCTACTAGAACTAAAATAATAGAAATTACTACTAGTATATAATTTTCATGTTTTTTATAAATTTCTATTGGATCATTTACTATTACAGATCCGTCTGGTAAATCATGCTTTTTTATACCAAATTCTTTCATTACCTCATAATCAAATATATACTTATTTGCATTGTCATCACCTATATAAATTTTTTTATCACTTTTCCCAGATAAAATTGAATTTACTATTTCCCCAGCTTTTTTAGCCTGATTATATGGACTTACAACCTTACCACCTATAGTACCTTTCCCTATACTATGTTCAAATGAACTATATATAGGAACATCTTTAGTTAATGATTTTATAAGCCCAATTGTATCTTCGTGTCCTAAATTAATATTTTCAAAATACCCTGGATAAAAAGTTATAATTGCATCACTACTTTCTAGTTTTTTTAACTTTTTCTTAAAATCATTAACATCTATATTGCGAGTAACTACCTCATGTAAATTAATATTATTTTTTTTATATTTATTTTCATAATAAGATATATCTTCTTTTGTTAATTCACTTTTATATCCAGACATAAAGTAAATATTTTTTACACCTTTGTGAAATTTAGATATTAGCTCTATATTTTTATCTATTGATGATACTTCCTTTACCCCTGAAACCATATCATAAGACAAAGCCTTTTTTATAAGTTCTTCATTTTCTATTGCGAAGAATACAATAGGAATATCTTTAAATAAATCTTCTCTATATTTTATAGCAAATTCTAATGCATCATCATTTTCTACAATAATTCCATCAAAATTTTTATAGTTTCTTATTCTATGGCTTAGCAACTCATAAAATTCTAATTCATGCTTTGGGTTATAGTTATATTTTGAATTCATATACTCCGTTTGTAAATTTATATCATGGCCTAACCCACCTGCTATTCCACTCATATATTCATCAAAGTTTAAAAAATTAGGATTTCCTGAACTAATAAATAAAATATTTCTTTTTCCTTCTGAATATATATCTTTTGTATATATTCCCAATATCAAAATAGTAATAAAAATGAAACTTAGGTATTTACACTTCCTCATGATTATCACCTACTTTTGCCAAAATTTTAATTTATATATATTAACTATATGTTTTGTTAATTTATATTTTTTCGACTTATGATACTTTATTATATCATCTGCATTTATATTTTTTTGTCGAAACTTGTACTCAAAAATATATATAATACTATTTTCACAAGTTTTTGTATAAATTAAAAGAAACGGCATAATAGCCGTTTCTTAATCTTTTATATTAAAATTGACATCTTCTATGATATTTGAATTCTTATCTGTTTTGATGATAACTTTATATTTTTCTATTTCTTCATTTATTATTCCCAAACTCCATATTAAAATAAATAAATCATCAATAAAACCAAATAACCCAAGTATAATCTCTGGTATAAAATCTATACCTAATATTAAGTAAAGTAGTCCTACTATTAATGCAAATATTACCTTTGCTTTACTCATTATACTAACTCTACTTTCTTTTAATAAATCTGGTAATTTAAATATATTTATAAAAAACATAAAACCAAATTTAGCTTTTCTAAATCTTACTAATGTTACCTTTAAAAAATTTAATATTTTATCTATAATATTCATAATATTATCACTCCTAAGTTATAAAAAATATTTATTATCTATATATTAGCATTATTATAACTTATATGATATTTTATATAAATATATTAGACTCAATTTGTACTATAGTAAACTTATTCCAGCTTCGTAACATTCTTCTATCATTTCTTTTGGCCAAACTCCAACTTGTACTTCTCCTATATGAGCTTTGTTTAAGAAATACATGCATATTCTAGATTGACCAATTCCTCCACCTATAGTATATGGTAGTTCTCCTTTTAGTAATGCTTGATGATAATCTAAGCTTCTTCTATCATCGCATCCACTTTCTCTTAATTGTCTATCTAAACTTTCTTCATCTACTCTTATTCCCATAGACGATAATTCTAATGCTCTACCTAATACAGGGTTATAGAATAATATATCTCCGTTTAATTCCCAATCATCATAATCAGGACTTCTTCCATCATGTTTTTCACCATTTGAAAGTACTTTTCCTATTTGCATTAAAAATACTGCCCCTTTATCTTTTACTATTTTATCTTCTCTTTCTTTTGGAGTTAACTCTGGATATAAATCTAATAATTCTTGAGATGTTATAAATGTTATCTCCTCAGGAAGTATTTTTTGTATTTCTGGATATATACTTTGTACATGTTCTTCAGTTTCTTTAAATACTTTGTAAATCTTTTTAACCACTTCTTCTAATGTTTCTCTACTTCTTTGTTTTTTATCTATTATAAGTTCCCAATCCCATTGGTCTACATATATAGAATGTATGTTATCTAATTCTTCATCTTTTCTAATAGCATTCATATCTGTATAGATTCCTCTTCCTGTAGGTAATCCATACTTTTTAAGAGCCATTCTTTTCCATTTAGCTAATGATTGAACTATTTCTGCCTTTTTACCTATATCAGGTACCTCAAAGCTTACAGCCTTTTCTATTCCATTTAAGTTATCATTTGTACCAGTTTCAGGTAATACAAATAATGGCGATGATACTCTAGTTAACCTTAGCTCTTCACCTAATCTATGTTCAAAAAAGTCCTTTAAATCTTTTATAGCTTCTTGCGTTTGTATTATACTTAGTTTTGTTTTATATTGTGTTGGTATTATTAAACTCATTTTTATTATCTCCTTTTATTTTTTTATTTAAGGAGTATGACGTCATACTTACTTTAAAACTTAATTAACTATACTTAAGTTTAGTTATTTTTATCCATAGCCTGGCCTTGGCTACATACAAATCTATGAAATTCGGCATATAAAAAAGCCCTTCATCCACTATATATAAAATATAGGGACGAAAGGCATATCTTCCGCGGTACCACCCTGATTAGCTTAATAATAAGCTCACCTTAATAATGTAGCAAGAATAATCTTAGTACATTCCAATTCGATAACGGGTTGGTTCCGTCTAAGCCTACTTTTGTTTCGGTTAGCAACTCCAGGATGTTCTTCAATATAGCCTTCGTGTTGGACTCTCACCGCCACCAACTCGCTTTGACTACGTACTATATCTACTCTTCCTTTCATAGTCTTTGTTATGTTATTGTTAATGATATATTATTATAAATTTTCTGTCAAATCTTTTTTTTATATATATTTTTTTACTACTTTTTATTTTTAAGTATTATATTAATAATAGCTTTATTTTTATAGTAATTATTTATTTAACCTTATATTTAATTAGAAAACTAATATAAAATGTAAATTAATGATTTTTTTAATTAATATTTTTATACTAATTTATATACTAATAAACACAAAAGTTTAAATTATTTCTTATTATATACTATGATAATATTGTAAAAAGTTTCATACTTTATTTAATAAATTTATTATTAACTTAATTTAATCATTATCATTTATGACATCTCCTCTTATTTTGTCAGCTCTTACTATCTTGTAGTTTTTGAATAAAGCATATCCTATATATCCACCTAAAATACTCACTACTATACATCCTGCTGCTGCTATTAAAACTTGTATTGGTGGATTGTAAGCAAACATTATAGCAAACCCAGCTATTGGTGTTGCTGTACCTGGAGTATTATTTACTAGTTGCATTAAAGCTACTATAACACCAGACATTGCCCCTCCTATAAAGTTTGTCGTATATACTGGTATTGGATTTGCAGATATTATATCTGACTGTGTAAGTGGCTCTATTGCTACTGATATTGTATCTTTTTTAGAACCAAATTTCATCTTTGAGAAGAAAATAAAATTCATAAATGAAGAACCAAATACTGCTAATGCACCTATGGCCATTGGAAGTCCTGTAAGACCTATTATAGATGTAAGTGCCATAGAACTAAGTGGTGCTGTTGCAACAACTGTTATAAGTCCACCAAGTATAATACCCATTATTATTGGTGATGTATCTGCTGCCTTTATTAAAACTTGACCTATTTGAAGTAAAGTATTATTTACTATAGGGTCCATTCCCATAGCTATAGCTCTACAAAGTGGCGCTCCTATAACTATGATTACTATTAAATCAAGTCCTGCTGGTACTTTTTTCTCAAAGAATCTAACCACAAAAGATGTTAAGTAACCTGCTATAAACCCTGGAAGTATACCAAATCCTGATACAGATAAACCTACAAGTACAGAATATACTGGTGATACTCCTAAAGCTAGAGGAACAAGTATTGCAGCTGCTACTCCTCCCATAGAACCATTTGCAGATCCTACACTTTCTAAAAACTTAAATCCTAATACTTCTCCAAAAAATGAGAAGTGGAATGCTTCAACTAAGAAACTTGCGCAAGCAGCACTAGCTAATGCTCCCATGGCTTTCATACCATATGGTGCTTTGTAGCTAAATAGAGTAAATAGTGCAAGGACTACTAAAAGTAATCCAGTACCCATTAATATTTCCATCATATTATTTGCCTCCTAAGCTGTCTTTTTTCTTAGTTTAGTTTTTACATTATTTTATTACTTATTCCTCTTTCTAGTAATTAATTTTAAAGTAAATAAAAACAACTCATATATGAGTTGCTTAAGAATTTTTCTTTATATATATTTTTAATAATTTTATAAGTAATATAAGTGCGTATAATACTAATCCTAAAATACCTATGATTATAGCAAAGCAAATTAAAACTATAGGAACAGCTACCATTTGTATATCCATTTTATTTTCACATGTAAAAGGATATCTCTTAAATTGAGATATCCTTTAAATTTTAGCTTTAATATTAAAATTAGAAATTAAAAGTCTTATCTACATGATTTTTTATTTCTTCTGCTGTTGATAATGATAATACTTCATCAGCAAATTTTTTCATATCTTCATATTTAACTGAAGTTATGAATTTTCTAGCAGGAAGTATTGATATTGGACTCATCGAGAATTCATCAAGTCCCATACCTAAAAGTATTGGTATCATTCTTTTATCTCCTGCAGATTCTCCGCACATTCCAACCCATTTTCCTTCTTTGTGTGCATTATCTATAACCATTTTTATAAGTCTAAGTACAGCTGGGTTGAATTGGTTGTATAAGTGACTTATCTTTTGGTTCATTCTATCTACTGCACAAGTGTATTGTATAAGGTCATTAGTTCCTATTGAGAAGAAGTCTACATGCTTAGCTAATATATCAGATATAACAGCAGCTGATGGTATTTCTATCATCATACCTACTTCTACATCTTTAGAATAAGCTATACCTTCTTTATCTAATTCAGCTAGTACTTCTTTTATAATTTCTTTAGCTGATAATAATTCTCCTAATGAAGATATCATAGGGAACATTATTCTTAATCTTCCGTGTACACTTGCTCTATATAATGCTCTTAATTGAGTCTTAAATATTTCAGTTTTATCTAAACATATTCTTATAGCTCTATATCCTAAGAATGGATTCATTTCTTCATCCATTTTAAAGTATGGAAGTTCTTTATCTCCACCTATATCTAATGTTCTTATAACTATAGGCTTATTATCCATTCCTTCTAAAACTGCTTTATAAGCTTCGTATTGCTCTTCTTCAGTTGGGAAAGCATCTTCCTTGTCCATATATAAGAACTCTGTTCTGTATAGTCCAACACCTTCAGCATCGTTATTTATAAGACCTTCAACATCCTTAGGGCTTCCTATATTTCCAGCAAGCTCTACATGTCTTTCATCTAAAGTTATAGATGCTTTTCCTTTTAATTGTTGTAACTCTCTTTTATAATCTTCAAATTCTTTTTTAAGTTTAGTATATTTTTCTATAGTTTCTTCATCTGGATTAACTATAACTTCACCAGTATCTCCATTAAATACTACAAAATCTCCATCTTTTATAGTTTGTGTTGCATCATTAAGTCCTACAACTGCTGCTATTTCTAATGTTCTAGCCATTATAGCAGTATGAGAAGTTCTTCCTCCAATATCTGTTAAAAAACCTAATACCATTTTTTTGTTCATAGTGGCAGTATCTGAAGGTGTTAAATCGTGAGCTATTAATATAACTTCTTCTTCAAGACCTGCTAAATCAACTACTTTTACACCTAATATATGTCTAAGTACTCTATTTGTAACGTCTTTTATGTCTGCTGCTCTTTCTCTCATGTACTCATTGTCCATAGATTCAAACATAGCTACAAACATTTCTTTTATTTCATTTAATGCAAAATCAGCATTTACTTTTTCATCTCTTATTTTATTAGCTGCAGAATCTACTAATTCTGGATCTTCTAAAACTAATAAATGAGATTCAAATATTTGGGCTTCATGCTCCCCTAATTCCTCAAAAGCCTTTTCCTTGACCTTAGTTAATTCCTCTTTTGAAATTTCTACAGCCTTTTGTAACTTTAGTACTTCCTCTTCTACATTATCTATCGACTTTTTTTCTATAACTAATTCACTATGTTCTACTATTAGTGCTTTTCCTAGAGCGATTCCAGGAGATGCTCCTGTTCCTTTATACATAGGTAATCCTCCTAACGATGCATTTTGAAATTTATATATTATTTATTTTCTATACCAAAGAAAACCTCGGCAAGTTCCCGAGGTTTATTTAACTACTCCCCAAATCCACTTTCTATTAATTCAGCTAATGCATTTACTGCAGCTTCTTGATCTTCACCATTAGCAACGATTGTTAACTCGTCTCCTTGAGCTAATCCTAAACTCATTATACCCATTATTGACTTAGCGTTAACTGTCTTTCCTTTAGCGTTAACTTCTACTGTAGATTTGAACTCAGCAGCTTTCTTTACAAACATTCCTGCTGGTCTAGCGTGTAATCCACTTGCATTTGTTATAGTTACTAATTTTTCCATTGTGAAACCTCCAATAAATTTCTTCTTTAAATATTGTTTATAGCTAATTTTTGCTATAATCCTTAATAATTATTTGTTATGCATATAATTATTTTATATGCCCTAAAAGCCTACCTACTAAAATTTTTAATAAAGACTTTTTAGTTTTTTAATTAATAGTATATTTATTAAAAATTCTCTTTAATGGTACTTTATTATTTTACAACAATGGAACGATTTTGTCCAATGGTACTTTTTATGTCCCACCCTGAGAAAATTTAACTAACCTTGTGTTTTAAAATCTTTCAAGAAATAATTGGTAATTATTTTTGCCAATTTATTTTTTTGTAAAGAAATTATAGCTAATGTTTCTGCATTTAATTTATGGCTATTATTATCTGTTATATTTTTATTAACAGTTTCTACTAATTTATTAAAATCATATAATTTTACTCTGCTTATATTATTTTCTTCAAGTTTCTTTTCATATATAGCATAAAATAAATCTTGATATGAGAATTCTTTTTCTAAATTAAGTAGCTCCCCAACTCTAGGTATAACACTTTCTAATAGGCATCTAGTACTTGCCTCTCTTTTTATACCTAGTACTGTACAAAGGTTTTCTATAGTTTCTTTATCTATATGTTTTAATTTATAAAAACAATATTCTTCATCATACTTATAATCTGCATTAAAATAGTATTTAATACCTTCATATCTATTGTAGGCTTTCATAGTGTCTAAATATCCTAAATCTATATTTCTCTTTACACTATCCTTATCTTTATTTAAAGAGCCTCCTAAATACTCTGATGGTATTATTGTTTTTATATTTATATCTTGATGCTTGTTTAAATTTTTCTTACCCAAAAAGTCATCTAATAATCTTATTACAACTAAATCTTCATATCCTTTATCTACTAAAAGGCTTATTGGCATATTATCAAAAAACATACCATCTAAATAAAGCTTATCATCTATTTTATCTAATTTAAATATAGGTAAACTTGCACTTGCTATTAAGTAATCTACTAATCTACCTTTTGGTATTTGTTCTAAGTACATAGGATGAGGATTTATTTTTTTATCCCAAGTAACTGTAACTAATCCAAAGTCACGTTTAGAGTTTCTAATTGCATCTTCGTTTAAGGTATCTTGGAGTAGTTTTTTAAGTGGACTTATATCAATACCTTCATTTTTTCTAGCTTTATTCATAAGCTCAATTACAGTATTAAAACTTTTGGTTGTAAAATCTACATTTTTATATTTTTCATATGTTTCTTCGTCTATATTCATAAAATGAGTATAGTCGTATTTCAACCAAATTTCCTCCATTACTTCTATGTCATTTTGAAGTATATAGGCTCCATTTAAAGCTCCTATTGATGTACCTGCTACACCATTAAATTCAATACCTAAGTCTATTAAAGCTTTGTAAGCTCCTATTTGGTAGGCACCTTTGGTACCTCCACCTTCTAAAATTAAACCCTTCATTATATCACCTATTTTATAAAGAAAGATATATACTTTTAGTAATTACATTTTATCATAAAAATAATAGAAAAGTATATATCTTTCAAATATTTTATCTTACTTCACTTATTGAACCTATTGTCTTTACATGCTTGTTAAACATTCGCTCTTCTATTTTAGATAAACTTACTTTATCCATTATATAATTATTTGAATCTATTAAATATATTCTCTTATAACCACTCTTAAAAAACGATATACATATTTTTTTTATATCATCATCTTCTTCACATTCAAATATATATGGCTCAACAACTAAGCTATATTTACTTCCCCTTAATTCTCTTGTCATTTGTTTATAATTATTTAAAAAATCTTTAGCTTCACGGCTACTTATATACCCACTAACTTCTATATGAACAATTTGCCTCGTCTCATCTATATTAGCTTTTATCATATAGTCCCCTCCTTAAAATTAAGTTTTATACACTATATGAATTTCAAACTACATTAGTGATTTTATGTCTAATGAGTCTTTTATAAGATTATCTATTTCTAGTTGTAAGCTATCTATTTCCTTATTGTTATTTATATTATGTATTATTAATTTTGATAAATTTTCTATTTTATGATAATTATCATCTTTAAATATTTTTATTTTCATTACTTTATTTGGATAATAATCATAAATATTTTTACTTATCTTTTTAGCATTTATTTTATAATATCTATCATATATATTTGAGTTTAATATGCCAACTATATACTCTTCTGAAAACTCCTTTTTATATTCTTCTTTTATAAAAAATGAGTATACATCTGCACTACAAAAACTATTATTGTAATCTATTGCAAATTTATTTTGAGAAGATTTATAAGGATACATTATTTTTATTTGTTCAAATAAATTTTTATCTCTTCCCCATTGAAGTTTATACCACTTTCTTGTGTTGTTTACACATTCTCTTCTTTTGCATAGTTTATCTTTATATTTTCCTATTATTTCCCCTATTTCTAACTTATAATCATTTTCGTCTTTTATATCATCTGAATATATTAGTTTATAGTTGCTACTTGAAATTGTGTATTTATTTATATTTTTATTTTTTATCCAGTTTCTTAATAATTTCTTATCTACCTTGTTTATTTTTTCATCTTTTATATCTAGTACAAAAGCTTTGTCACATCCTGTGATTATCCCTTGAAAGCTTGTAACTATATCTTCTAGAGTATAATTACAATTACTTTGTATTTTATTATATAGTTTTTTATCATTTTCATTTAATATAATCCAATTTTCATCTAGGTTTTCTTGGTCTATGTAAAATTTTTCGAATTTATTATTTTTTAGTAGATATCTTAAATCTTCTATTTGCATATTTTCATTTACTGGTTTTAATATATCTATTTTGCTATTTTTATTTAAATCTTTAACTAAAGTTAGTATACAACTACAAATTCCTATATTTTTAAATACAGAAACTCCTAGAAAATCTATAATTTCTTTTATGTATGTATTTTTTGATATATATTTTCTTAAATGTTTTCCTGACGGGCTTTCTATAAAGTACCTAGGAGTTATTAAGCTACATACTCCACCTTTTTCTAGTAAATTTATGCACTTTTCATAAAAACAAAAATATAAATCAGATTTATCTCTATATGTATTTTTATATTCTTTAAGTAGGAATTTTTTATATTCTTTATCTAACTTTTTATGACCTATATATGGAGGATTTCCTATTATGTAATCAAATTTTTCATTAAAGTTATGCTTTAAGCTATCAGTACAGTATATATTTAAATTTTTAACCAATATGCTATCGCTCTTTTTATTTAGACACTCTATTAGTATATCTATTGCATCTTTATCTATATCGTATCCATATATACAATTACTTAATATATGACTATGAATATTTTCCAATATAAATTTATCTCCATATAGTTCATTTAATTTTTCTATGTTATTTTCTATTAATTCATATAGTACATCATAAGCTTTTAACAAAAAATTACCGCATCCACAAGATATATCTAATACCTTTGGACACGGGTTATCTATTATATCATGTTTTTTTAATGTATTTTCAAGTATATAATCTACTATTTCTCTTGGTGTATAGTAAATTCCCTTTTCTTGTTTTTTTAATGTATCTAAGCTATTTTCATAGTTTTTAGATACTACAAAATTATCCCCCTTAGTGTGTTTTTCCATCTTCCCCTCCAAATTTTAATATCCCCCTTTTTATTGTAGCACATATAATTTATTTACTTCCATTTTGTGTTTAGCCAGTTAATAATATCTTTTACATCGTAATCATTAGAAACTTTATTTAAATAATCTAGAGCATTATAATTATCCATGCCTATATCTATATCTGTCTTAGGGTTTACTCTAAAATAATTATCTTCTAATAGCTTTTTGCAAAACTCGTTGCTAGTACTTAAACTACTTTCTAGTACTACAGATATTATTGGAAAATCAGGTTCATTGCTTAATATCCAATCTAGTGCTCCCCATTCACTAGTATCTTCTATTATTTTATCAAATTTATATCCTGTACCTATTGATAGTATCCTCATATCGTTTATACTTTTATCAATCTCTTTTGACATTGCATATATCAAACAAGCTAAACTTGGGTTATTTGCCATTATCCCGCCATCTATATGATTTTTATAGGTTGGGAAAAAAATTAAAGCTGCACAGCTTGACATAGCAACATCTACAACTCTTGCATTTTCTGTTTCTGAATTTGGTAGATTGTTGTAATATATAGCTCTCCAAGAATTATTGTCATCCCCTATATAAAAAGTAGGAATTACAACGAGTTTTTTTAAGTCCTTCAATCTTAAATCCTCTGGAAATATACTAAGTAGTACTTTTTTTAAATTATCATTATTATATTTTGGTCTAAATATTTCTTGTTGAGGATTTTTAAATATATATTTAGCATATTCTAATGAATATAGTTTTTTTATACTTTCACAACTTAATCCATAAGAAAGACCTAGAGCTATTAAGCTACCTGTTGAAGTTCCCCCTAATAAATTAGTTTCTTTTAATATATTTGGGTACTCTTTTTGTATTTTGTCAAATAGTCTTATACTTAAAGATCCCCTAAGACCACCACCATCAAATGTAAGCATATTAAAAGTAGATTTGTTCATATTTTCCCCCATTAAAATTTACTTTAATGTAAATTATGCAAAAATAAATAGGATGGTACCATCCTATTTATCTTTATATAATGATTTATCTTTAATCAACCTATTAAACTTTTCTTCTTCTAATGGCTTTGAATATACATAGCCTTGCACGACCTCTGCATTTATATTTTTTAATATCTCTACTTGACTTGTATTTTCTACACCTTCGCATATAGTCATTAATTCTAAATCCTTTGATAAATTTAATATAGACTTTACCATAACTTGAGTTTTTAAATCTTTTTCTATATCATTTAAAAGTGATTTATCTAATTTTAAAACATCTATACATATATCTTTAAGGCCACTTAAGTTTGAATTTCCAGTACCAAAGTCATCCATAGCTATCTTTATACCTAAAGACTTTATATCACTTAATTTCTTGTTTATAAACTTTAAATCCTTTAAAGCTGTAGTTTCTGTTACTTCTATCTCTATTAAATTTGGATTTATTTTATATTTTTTTAACATTTCTTCAATAAAATCTACTAAATCCTTTTGGTATAACTCTACCCTAGATAAATTTATTGCTATTGGAACTACATCTAATCCTTCATTTTCTTGTTTCTTTATAATTTTACAAGCTTCTTCTAATACCCAACGACCTATTTTATTTATAAATCTAGTTTTTTCTGCTAAAGGTATAAATACCATCGGACTTATCATACCTCTTGTTGGGTGTTCCCATCTTATTAGAGCTTCTGCCCCTACTATATCTTTTGTGTGTATATTAAACTTTGGCTGATAATATAATCTAAGTTGATTATTATCTATAGATTTAAATAAATCCCTTTCTAACTCTATCAACTTTTTCTTTTCTTGTTTTAACTTTTCATCAAAGATTACATGACTTATATTATTTATCTCCTTAGATTTAATTCTAGCCATATCTGCATTACTTATAATTTTTTCTATATCATCTTCACCTTGTTCTACTTCACATAACCCAATAGAGACATTTACACTTATATTAAAATCTTTAAGATTTACATTTATAATTTTAGTTTTTATTAGTTCTAATATATCCTTTATATCTTCTTTTGATTTTATCTTAGTAATTATTATAAATATATCTCCTGTAATTCGACCGTAGATTCCTCTATCTTTGAAGTATTTATCTATGTTAATAGCAATGGAGTTTAATACTTCATCGCCGGCTTTATATCCATATACATCATTTATTATTTTAAATTTATCTATATCAAAATTTATAGCTATTAGATTTTCATTTTTATTATCTGATAAATATTTTTTACCTTCAATTAAAATTTCATTATATCTTACGAACTCATGCATTTTCTTATAAGATTTTTTACCTAAAAATGTTTTTATTTTCTTATTTATGATTATAATTATGTAAATTATTATTAAAAAAATAATTATTCTTATTATTCCTATTTTTATAATATTACTTTTATCTAAGTAACTATATTTTATATAATTTCCATCTACATCATTTATTTTTAAAGAGAATATATGATTATTATCTCTAACGGCTTCGTCTAATTTTTCTATTGCCAATTCTTTTTTAATACTGTTTTCTATACCTTTTTCTGAGTGCAATATCCAAGAAAATCCAATTAGTAAAGCAATCAATATAAACAATATAATATTACTACAAATATACCTTTTATAATTCCCTCTTATTTTCATCTACTTTCCCCTATTTTTTTAATTCATTACTATAATATTGTAAATTAATTTTAAACTCAAATCAACCTAAATCGACATATACCTATCTAAATAGCTATGAAACTTAATTATAGTATCTTATAATAAAAAAGTAGCTAACTAATAGTTAACTACTTTTTACTATTTTTATCTAAAAATGATAGTATTCCTTGAGCAATTCCCTCTGATAATCTATTTTGATAAGTATTATCTAAAAGTTTATCTCTCTCTTCTTTATTACTTATAAATCCACATTCCACTACTACTGATGGCATATATGTTTGTTGTAATACTTGTATATGCTGTTGCTTTACGCCTCTATCTTTCATAGTTACATATGCTTTCATAGTGTTTTGTATAGTTTCTGCTAATTGCTTAGATTTATCGCTAGGGTCTGCATCTTGTCTATAATAAGTTTCTACCCCATTTGCAGTATTACCACCTGTTTCTGCATTCATTTGTATAGATATAAATGCATCTGCATTTTGAGAATTTGCAAGTATTGCTCTATCTGAAGTATTTAAAGTTTTATCATCAGTTCTTGTTAGTATTACTTGTATATCATTTTGATTTGATAAAACAGCAGCTACCTTCTTTGATATGTCTAGAGCTAGATCTTTTTCATATACTGCTTCATTGTCTCCTGGTGACTTAATTCCAACATTTCCTGTGTCATCTCCACCGTGACCTGGGTCTATTACCACAGTATGTTTTGCTTCTAGAGGTGTACTAGATTCTGACTCTAAATCAAATTGCTTATTTTCCTCTATTTCCTTTTGTTTTTGTATTTCTTGTGATTTAGCTTCTTTTATATTCCCTATAAGTTTAGAAGTAGATGCAGCAACTTTACTTATCCCAAATATTAGTGCTATGAATATACAAATTACAAAGATTAGCTTTTTCTTGTTGATTCTTCTTGTTTTAGTTTTTCTCACACTTTGCTTTCTTATATTCCTTCTTTTTGACATTGCTATCCCTTCCTGAAATCATTTTGAATTTCTCTAATGTATTTTAACATTTAAGAAGGTTAAATTGCAACTTAATGTCCTTATTTAATTGATGATTTTATCCTCCAAGGGTTATATCTTGTTGATCATACCAAGCTAATGCTTCATTTATATGATTTTTGTTAAAGTCAGGCCAATAATCATCTACTACATAAAAATCTGCATATATAGATTGTACTGGCAAAAATCCACTTAAACGTCTTCTACCACCCCATCTAATAATTAAATCTAACCTAGATACATCATTAGATTGTATATTGTTATGTATATTATTTTTATTTACTCCTTTTGCATTAGCTAGTGTATTTAAATCCCAATACCAACCATAATTAACTAATAAATTAGCTCTTATCTGACCTGGCTTTTCTTTAGTTCTTGTAGTATATGGTAAAAGTTCTTTGGGAAACATTTTAGAGTCGGAATTTCCTATTACTAATAAAGATGCTCCTTCATCTAAAAGCCTATTAGCTGCCTCAATACACGCTTTAGTAAATGACTCTGTCTGATAACTAGGTCTTCTTGTGTTATCTGTAGTAAATCCATAAAAGGTTACTTCTTCAACTCCTAAATCTCTTAACTGTCTATAACTTTCAATACCAGGATCTAATCCATTTTCATATCCTTTATCTTTTCCCATTCCTTTATCTTGTGCCCATCTTCTATTACCATCTGGTATTATCCCAACATGTTTTGGTATTCTCATATGCTTCACCTCTCTATTGGAATTATTTACAATTTTTCTAAAAATTACTCCTTATATATTAAATTTAATGTTCCTTACTTTTACATTTAATTGTGTATATTTTAAATTTAAATGGTAATATCTACCAATAATTTTAATATTAAATTAATTGATTTTAACTATTACATATAGTAGACTATATTTAATATGGATAAATTTGGGAGGTTTTCATGAAAAAATTTTTAGCACTATTTACACTTATTTTTTCTTTAGGCTTAGTTGGATGTTCATCTAAAGCTGAAGTTAAAGATGTCCCTGTAAATGATATAAAAGATGCTATAAATAATGAAGCCACTTTACCTGTTCAACCAGTAGCTGATGTAGATGCAAAAGACTTCTATATATTTGAATCTGTAAAAGATAATATACAAGAGGGCTTTGTATTACAGTCTATGATGAATGTCAATCTTCAAGATGTTTTTGTGGTTAAGACTGACAACGTTGAAAAGATTAAAAGTGCTATTGATGAATATAAAAATGGTGATTCATTTAAAATGTTTGCAGATGGTTATGGTGGGGAAAATAATATAACTGCTGCAGCTAATTCAATATTAAAAAATAAAGGGAATTATGTTTACTTTATAGCTACTAATAATGCAGCAGATGTAGAATCTAAAATATTAAAAGTAATAGAAAAATAAAAATATAAAAGCTGTCTCAAAATAAATTGTGACAGCTCTTTTTATATAAACTTTAGGAGGTTTATTAATTTGGTTTTTAGCAGTATAACATTTTTATTTTATTTTTTACCATTAGTTTTATTTTTTTATTTTATATCTCCTAATAAGATAAAAAATTTAGTACTTTTGGTTTTTAGTTTAATATTTTATGCATGGGGAGAACCTGTATATATTTTTATAATGTTGTTTTCTTGTATAGTTGACTATGTACATGCTCTAATAATTGATAAATACAGAGGAACTTTTAAATCTAAGTTAGCTTTAATATCTTCTATTATTATTAATTTAAGCTTACTTGTTTTTTTTAAGTATAGTGATTTTTTTATATCTATACTAAATAGTTTAATCAATTTAAATATACCTTTATTAAATCTTAGTCTTCCTATTGGTATTAGTTTTTATACATTTCAAACTATGTCTTATAGTATAGATATTTATAGAAATGATTCTCCTGTTCAAAAAAATATAATAAACTTAGGTACTTTTATAACACTATTTCCACAGCTAGTTGCAGGACCTATAGTTAGATATCACGATATATCACATCAACTTATTAATAGATGTATTAGTTTTGATAAAATTTATGAGGGCGTTTATAGATTTATAATAGGTATATTAAAAAAGGTAATAATTGCAAATAATCTAGGTGCTATATGGTTTAGTGTTAAATCTATACCTTTTAATGATTTATCTAATTTAACAGCTTGGCTTGGAATAATCTGCTTTACTCTTCAGATATACTTTGACTTTTCAGGTTATTCTGATATGGCAATAGGTCTTGGTAAAATATTTGGTTTTGACCTTTTAGAGAATTTTAATTTTCCTTACATTTCAAAATCTATAACTGAATTTTGGAGAAGATGGCATATAAGTCTTGGTATATGGTTTAGAGATTATTTATATATTCCTCTTGGCGGTAATAGATGTAGTAAGAGTAGATGGATTTTTAATATTTTTATAGTTTGGTTTTTAACTGGGCTTTGGCATGGGGCTAGCTTTAACTTTATATTGTGGGGACTTTACTTTGGTATTATTCTAATAATTGAAAAATTATTATTATTAGAAATTTTTAAAAAACTACCTAAGTTTTTAAGTCATATATATGTTATGTTTTTAGTTATTATAGGATTTGTTATATTTGAGATAACAGATATTAATAATATTTTAATCTATTTAAGCTCTATGTTTAGTTTTAATAATACCTTTGTAGATAGTACTTTTTATTATTATTTTATACCTAATATAATTTTAATAGCTTTTTCTATAATAGCATCTACTCCTATTATAAAAATAATTCTAGATAAATATGAAATTTTAAGATTTATAACTTTAATTGTTGGATTTATAGTGGCGACTTCATTTTTAGTAGACTCCTCTTTCAATCCATTTCTATATTTTAGATTTTAGGAGGTAAGCTTTGAAAAAGAATTATAATATTTTAAAACTTATGACTTTAATTTTTTTCTTTGCTTTTATATTTATAGTACCTTTAAGTACATTATTTACTCAAGATAAAAAAATTAGTGAAATAGAAAATAAAATACTTACTCAGTTTCCACAAATTTCTCTAGAAGATATTTATAGTAAAAGATTCTTTAAGGATTTTGATAACTATACTTCTGATCAATTTCCGCTTAGAGCTAATTTTTTAGAAATAAAAAATTCTTTTAGTTATTTAGTAGGGCAAAGAGAATTTAGAGAAATATATCTAGGAAAAAAACATAGACTTATGCAAAAGTTTGTATTTAATAAGGATATAATAGATAAAAATATTTCCCAGGTCATAAATATGTCAAAATATGTTTACGATAAATATAATATATCTTCTACCTTAATGATAGTACCTAATTCTATAGCCTTTTATAAAGATGAACTTCCTTCTTGGGCTATAACTGATAATCAATATGATACCCTAAATTATATAAATAATAATATAATCTCTATTTCTAAAGACATAGAGCTATCTAATGGTAATAGTTTTATTAATTTTTATACTCCTTATAGTGTTTTAAATAAGTATAAACAATTACCAATATACTTTAATACAGACCATCATTGGACTCAGCTTGGGGCAAAAATAGCTTATGATGATATGAATAATACACTTAATATAGATAATATTTCAAAAGATTATAATAAAGTATCTAATAACTTTTATGGTACCTATTACTCAAGGGCAATGCTACCTATGATAAAAGGTGATGATATATACTCTTATGATAAATATAACAATTTTAATATAACTATTGATTTTAATAAAAAATACAATACTTTGTATGATAAAGATAAGCTAAGTGGAAAAAATAAATATCAATACTTTCTTCATGGAGATCCTGGTATATGTCTTATAGATGGTAGTGGATATGGTGAAATTTTAATATTTAAAGATTCTTATGCTCATAACTTTATCCCCTTTTTAGCTTATGATTATGCTAAGATACATGTTATTGACCCTAGATATTATAAGGTAGATATAGATAAGTACTTAAGTGAAAATAATATTGATAAAATTCTTTATATACATAATCTACAAAGTATAAATACTTATAATCTCTATAGAAATATACTTTAAAATAAACATTATTAAAAAAGCTATGAAATGTATAGTTTAATCTATACAGTTCATAGCTTTTATACTATCTTAAATATTTATTTATATATTTAAAATATTCCCTTTATGTTTTGCTATAGTACCCCTGATGATAAAATACCGTCTGTAAAAATTTATGACAACTATATTTTATACTGAAAATAATATTTTAAATTCTGTATAATCAACATTGCTATCTACATAAATCTTTCCTTTGTTCTTTTCCACTAATTCTTTTACTATTGCTAATCCAAACCCATTTTCTTTTTTATTCATATCTGTTTTCGTTGTAAAACCTTCATCAAAAATTTTATCAATTATTTTATCTTCTATTTTAGGTCCATTATTTTTAATACTTATGTATATATTATTAAATATTTTATATGTCTTTATAATGATTAAACCATTATTGCCTAATGCTGTTATAGAATTACTTATTATATTTGATAGTATTTTTTGCAGATCATACTCTGATATATTTAAGTTTTGGATGTCGCTTTCCTCTTCTACTATTATGTTTATATCTTTAAAATCGAAAGAATTAACTATACATGTAATTATAGAATTTTCATTTGATATAATTTTTATATTACCTGATACTTGATTATTTCCATTTATTATATGTTTTAGAAGATCACCTAATCTTTCATATTGTTCCATTATATATAGTCCATTTATGTAAGAGATTTGTGAACCATAGTCATGCTTTATTTTTTTAAGTTCATTATTTTTATTACTTAATGCTATATTTAACTTTTCTATTTCATTAATTTTTTTGTTTATACTTAAAACATACATAAATAGTGATATTAAAAATACAATACAACTAATTATTATTAAATTCTTAAAAACAACACTATCATTTCCATGTATGATTAATGATAAAGAAAGTATATAGTCAAAAGAAAGTACGAAAAATACTCCAACTTCAAAGCAATATTTATATCTACTAAAAATATTATATATTGAATATATTTTATTTTTAAATACCAATATAAGTATTTCTATTGTATACATTGGTAAATACATAGTCAATATTGTAGATAATTCAGGATTATTTAATAGATCTTGTGTATATGACCAATGTATATTCCCAGCTATTATCACAGACATTTGCATTATAATGTATATTATAAAATATGAAGTTATTGCTTTACTATAATGGTTAAAATAAGAACATGCTATTATAACCATGTTAAGTATATTCATTATAATTATAGATAAAGATGTTCCTCCTATTAATTTAGTTACTATAATTATATTTGCAAATATAACTATAGCTGTAAGTATAAATTTAATAGTTCCATCCTTTTTGCTAATTAGTCCTTCTTTTTTCAAACAGTAGTACGGAAAATAACTTATTAATATAGACTGTATTATAGAATTTGTTATGTCTGCTATATTTAACATACTACCTCTTGTTTTTCATTGATTCAGGCATTTTCTCAGTCCCTACTAATAAAAGAGAAGCTGCTCCTGTATTCATAACAACTATTGATAATAAACACATTAACCCACCTATTATTTTTTTCATTTTGCTAGTCCCCCTTAATTTTGATTTTATATTTTTTATTAAACATAAGACATGAGTCTATAACTAATGTCCATGTTATCTGCTATAGTTAACATATTACCTCTTGTTTTTCATCGATTCAGGCATTTTTTCAGTTCCTACTAATAAAAGAGAAGCTGCTCCTGTATTCATAACAACCACTGATAATAAACACATTAATCCACCCATTATTTTTTTCATTTTGCTAGTCCCCCTTAATTTTGATTTTATATTTTTTATTAAACATAAGACATGAGTCTATAACTAATGTCCATGTTATAATACTACTATAAATTCCTTTTGAGCTTAATATTAAAGCTATTATAAAGAATATAGTACAACTTATTGTTGCAATAATTCTATTTTTTCTTATTAAATCTTCCCTAGTAAGTGGCATATCTTCATTAATTATTGGTGCTTGATGATATACACTAAATATATTTATTAAATTTAATAGTATAATACTAATAAAATTTAAATTATTATTTATAGATAAAATAATAATAATCCCTGATAGAATAATTGTTGCTACTAGGCATTTAATTTGTGTACTTTCATGATATCCACCTGTAAATGGTTTTGTAAGTCCCATGACAATCATTACTAAAGATATCTCTTTAAAAAGACCTAATAAAGAAAATAATAATATAACAATAAATATTTTTGTTATTTCAAATAAAAATATACTTAATGTATACTCAATTTCCTCTTTTACTTCGTTTGTGTATCCATTATGATCACAAACATCTTCTGTAAAACTTCTTATTTTTTCTCTAATCATTTATATTCCCTTTTTATATATTTTAATTTTTTTATAAATTAATATTTTAAAATAAAAATGTTCTCTGTAATATTATAGCTAGAGAACACTTTTATTTCAACAATATATTTCATATTATTGGTAATATCCTAATATTTTTATATATCTTCTCTCTCCCTCTTTTAAACTAAGGGGATAATCGAGTAAATCATAAGTATGTTGACATATAAGGTAATCTAATAAATATTCACCTTCTAATATTATGTCTGTAACTATCATTGCATGATATGCTACATTATCATATACAAGTTGCACTATATCTCCTAGCTCTAATTCATTATATACTGCATCTCTTGCATATACTCCATAGTTTTCAGTTGAGATGCTATTATTACCTACTACATATTTATAAAAAGGCTCTGCTGCTGTCCAAGTTGGAGTTCTTGAATATTCACTATACCAATACCATTTTTTAAGTACATGTTCTCCAATATTATCAAAAGGAATATTCCCAGCCCTTAGGCACTGCGATATATAATTTGTGCAGTCACCTCCATAAAGTTCATAGTTTGCATAATCAGGATTATGATCTAGTGCCCATTTTCTAGCATAAGCTACTGCTTTTTCTCTATCATATTCTTTTAGCATATTATCCCCCTAAAAATTATTTTCTGCATATTTTTTTCTTTGCATAATCACTTAAATAATCTTCAAATTCATAAAAACTAATCTTAAATTCTATCGGTGTAGATATTAATTTATCAAACTCATAACTAGAAAAACATATGACCACTGCATTTTCTTCTATATAAAAAGATTGGTCTTTTGTTATTCCTAAAAAACCTTCAATATCTTCTTCATCATAACAATACCTCTCTAGTATAGAGTCTATATTATCTATTATCTTTTCATTTATCCTTTTTATATAGTAGCTGTCTTTTTTAAATAAATCATCTAATGTTATATATTTACCTTCTTTTAAATCATAGTTATATGAATTTATATAACTTATTCCATATAGTCCAGCTATTTGAGAAAACTCTATAACTATACTTATCATATCTTCAGTATTTAAATGTACACTATACTCTGACATTATGTTTTTATTTATGTTTATATAGTCAAATTCATTTTGTAATTCTATAACTTCTTTAAATGTTTCTACATCTTCATACATATCTTTGTTAAGTTTATTTACTTTATTATGGTTTATACCTTCAGTTTGTATAATTGGATAGTTCAAGTTATAAGATATTCCTTTATGCACTTCGTTGATTTGGTTTTTATCAACATATAACATTTACTTCCACCTCTTTATTTTTACCTTTATTACTTTATATGAATAGGTTCTTTATTTTGATATATATTATATATAAAGTTATATTTGTATATTTTTTGTTACATATATACTATTGAATATATTGCTATACTTTAATATAATAAGTATATTGTTGGAAAATGATAAAGAAAGAAGGGATTATTTTGTCGAGAAAGAAGAATAAAAAAAGGCTTTCACCTTTGGCAAAGTTCGTTATATTCTTGGCTGTACTAGTTGTTGCTTTTCCTTTAGCAGCCTTTGGATATCTATACTTTAAACTAAATAGTATTCATGATTCTAGTGTAAACTCAGATATATTGAACAACAATCAATATAAAAATGAAAAAGGAATTACTAATATACTATTAATAGGTACTGATGAAAGACCTGGTGAAAAAACATCAAGATCTGATACGATGATGATACTTACTATTGATAACAAGAATAAGAGTTTAAAACTTACATCACTAGCTCGTGACGCATATGTTGATATTCCTGGACATGGAAAACAAAAACTTACACATGCTTATGCATATGGAAAAGAAAGCTTACTTATAGAAACTATTGAGAAAAACTTCGAAGTTGATATTCAAGACTATGCTACTGTTAACTTCTATTCATTTATGGATATAGTTGATGCATTAGGTGGCGTTGAAGTAGATGTTAAAGAAAATGAAATAAAAGAAATGAATAAGTTTATACCAGAAACTTATAAGTGGGATAATGACCCTAATAAAGGTGAAATTAAGTATATAGAACATGCTGGTAACCAAAAACTTAATGGATACCAATTACTTTCTTACTCTCGTATAAGAAAGAATGACTCTGCTTTTGAAAGAGATAGAAGACAAAGAAATGTTATACAAGGTCTAATAAACGGAGTTAAGAATTTACCTGTAACTAAATACCCTGAGTTATTAAATACTATACTTCCTTATGTTAGAACTAACATGAGTCCTACTGAAATAATAGGATTAGGTACTAAAGTTTTAAGTATGGGTAATTTAGAGTTAAAGCAAATGGAATTCCCTATAGATGATGGTGTTCACAGTACAGGTCATATTATAAGTCATCAAACTGGATGGGTACTTGAATTTACTCCAGATAGTTTAGATATACTACATGACTTTATCTTCAAGGATATAATGCCTAAAGATAATCCTAATATGAAATAGATTTTTAATTAAAAACACCCTATAAACTTTTATAGGGTGTTTTTATTATAATTATATAAATAAAAGAGTTATTCTAGTTAAATAGAATAACTCTTTTTTATTAACAATCTACTATTATTTAACTAAATTTACTACATTATTAAAGGCAGTATCATTTATTCCCCCACCTATTTTGTGTATGCTTTGTGTATTTTTTACACCTAATACAGTCTTTTGAGTTTCACTAATAGTATCTCCTAAGATAACAATAGGAGAATTAAGTTTTGCAGCTAATGGTCCTGCTGTTAGTGCATCTACTAGTGGGTTGCTTTTTGTTACTAGTAATGTGTTGTATTTATTTTGAGGATAAAACTTTCCTATTATCTTTGCATTAGTTTCTTGTCTATCATCACCAGATATTCTATTATTTAATACATTATTTAAAGTTATTTTATTTACTTGTTTTATAACTTCATCAGATAATACAGTTTTTCCTCCTACAAAATAAGCCTCTTGTATACCTTGTGACTTTAACCAATTATATACATTTTCGCTTAAACTATCTTTTCCAGATAATATTATAGGTTGTTTATCTATACCAGCTTGTGATGCTATAGATAATGCATCTACCTCACCATATCCACCTGCTAAATATACCTTATTTATATCAACTTTTTCTGATATTCTTTTAGCTATTTGAAGAGATGTTTCATATCTATCTATGCCACCTATTCTAGTTAATGACACACTTGGTAATATAGATTTTAATTCATCCATTGCTTTATTATTTACAGAACCTTCTCCACCTATAACTATTATATTACTGGGATTTAATCTTTTGATTTCATCTTTTGTAGAAGTTGGTATACCGTCTTTTTGAACTAGTAATATTGGAGCATCATTTACTGATGCAAGTGGTGTAGCTGTTACTCCATCTACTACTGAATTACCATTTGTAAGTATTACAGTTTTTGCTCCTTCTTTCCATCCTTCTTTGCTTATTTTACACGCTGTTTCGTATCTATCTTCTCCTTTAAGCTCTGTTATTTTTATATTATTTACATAAAGGTCTTTCATGTCACTTTGAAGTTTAGAATTTTTTACTATATCACGTGCTGAGAAATACATACTTCCTTTTATATCACTGTATTGTCTATTTAAGTTTATTTGTTCTTTAATTTCTCCTGCTACATCTTGACCTGGGTAATCTCCTGTACCATTTTTGTATACACCTTGTCCTATATATAAATCTACATCGTATCCTCTTACTTCATTTGCCCACCAGCTAACTAGTTTTGAATAATCAGCTGCAGAGTATCCTATAGGCCAATAAAGCTGAGGAACTACATAATCTACTAGGCCTTGTCTTATCCAAGTTCTTGTATCTGCAAAGTCATCTGAATAACTTTCGGCTCCTCTTGTATCTGAACCTGTTGGATCACTATCTTTATTTCTCCAAATACCTTTTGGGCTTACTCCAAACTCTACATTTTGCTTTATTTCTTTTATGGAATTTTTAACTTCTTTTAATAAAGTATTTACATTTTCTCTTCTCCAGTCCTCTATACTTTGTCCTGGCTTTTTATATTTATTATAAGTGTCACTATCATCTATACCACTTCTATAGAAGTAGTCATCAAAGTGAACTCCATCTATATTGTAATTTTTAACAACCTCATTAACAGAATCCACTACATGCTTTCTAACTTCAGGAAGCCCTGGATTGTATATAAGCGCTTCATTTCTTCCATTTTTACACTTAAGTACCCAGTCTGGATGTAACCTTGCTGGATTGCTACTTGCTAGTTTACTTAAATCAGTTCCGCTAGTTGTTACTCTATATGGATTAAACCATGCATGAAACTCCATGCCTCTTTTATGCGCCTCATCTATTAAAAATGGTAATGGGTCATAACCCGGGTCTTTACCTTGTGTACCTGTTAAGTATTCTGACCAAGGATTTATGCTTGATTTATAAATAGCATCTGCCTTTGGTCTAACTTGAACTACTGCTGTGTTTATTCCCACAGATTTTAGCTTATCTAATAATTCTATGTACTCTCTTTTTTGAGCAGTTTCATTATTTTTACTACTAGGCCAGTCCATGTTGTAAACTGTTGATATCCAAGCTGCTCTCATCTCTTTGTCACTTGCTGATGCATTGACAGTTGATGCTGATAGTATCATTAAAAAAGATACTATAAATGCTTTTAGTTTCTTCATTTCTTCCCCCTATTATATAAAATCCAAATTTTAAACTTAATTTATAGTATATAGAAACACATTTATCCAGTCAATTTATATACTATGTCACAAAAATTTCTATTAGTTTAAAATTTATTTACTATATTTATTTTAATTAATATTTTTATAGCTTATTTTTACTAAAAAAGAGTATTCTATCAGAGCTTTAGCCCTAATAAAATACCCTAATATTTTTTTGATATTATCTTTAGTTAATATAAGTTTATTATATTCTATAATACAGCTCTTGCTGTAAAGTAGTTTTTCGCATAATATCCAGAACTTATACTATCTATTCTAACATTCTGACCTGGCTTAGGAGAATGTATCATTTTCGAATTTCCTATATATATACCAACATGATTTATAGTCTTTCCATTTGATGCAAAGAATACTAAATCACCTGGCTTTAAGTTAGCTTTGCTAACATATCTTCCAACAGTACCTTGAGATTTAGATGTTCTAGGTAATTTTACACCTGCACCATTTTTGTATACATATGATGTTAATCCTGAACAATCAAAGCTACTTGGGCCTTCTGCACCCCATACATATGGCTTTCCTAATTGCTTATGAGCTAAATCTACTATTTTCTTAGCTTTATTATTATTTGTTACTTGATTGTTTTGATTGTTGTTTTGGTTATTATTTGATTCTTGTATTTTTACATAAGATCCACTTACCCAACCTACTTGGCCGTTTGAAGTTTTTACTTTGTACCAACCATTACTGTGTTTTTCTTGTATATAAACACTATTTCCTGAGTATACCTTTGTTATAATCGAATTTGATGCTCCTGGTCCTTTTCTTACATTTAATGAATCGCAGTTATATACCACTCCATTTTTATTTATAGCTTGAGTAGGTTGGCTGCTAGCTACACTACTACCCTGGTTATTATTTGATGCTAATCTTATATAAGCACCACTAACCCAACCTATTTGACCATTTGGAGTCTTTATTTTATACCATCCATTGCTATTTTTCTCTTGTATCTCAACAGTGTTTCCTGAGTATACCTTTGTTATAATCGAATTTGATGTTCCTGGTCCTTTTCTTACATTTAATGAACCACAGTTGTATACTGTTCCTTTTTGTATAGTACTTTTTATATATGATTGGCTCGATGCTGTATCAGCATAAGCTTCTTGATTATTAGCAGTTATAAGTAAGCTACCTGAAAGTATCATCATACTTGTAGCCTTTGTTATTAAGCTTCTCTTCTCTTTTCTTATCCCCATAATTCACCCCTCATTATTTTTTATAAATTAATTGTATCACTATTTTACATTTTTTTCAAATATATGGTAACAATTTTGTTACTTTTTTATAATACATTTACTTCTTCTGGATTTTTATATGTTGATACTAGCTCTTTCATAGCCTCTTCTAATCCATCTTCATCTTCTTCTTTAACTAAATGATAAAGCTTGTCCAATCCTTCAAATAGCTGCATTGTATCAAATTCTATTCTACTTCCTATAAATATTTTTTTATGTCTTGTATCACTTAACCCTTCTTCTTCTAGTAAAAGTTCTTCATATAACTTTTCACCTGGTCTTAATCCTGTAAACTTTATTTCAATATCTATATCTGGTTCTAGTCCGCTAAGCTTTATTAAGTTTTTAGCAAGGTCTAATATTTTTACTTGTTCTCCCATATCAAGTACAAATATTTCTCCTCCTTTTGCCATACCACCTGCTTGTATAACAAGACCTACTGCTTCTTCTATTGTCATAAAGTATCTTATTATTTCTGGATGAGTTACAGTAACTGGTCCGCCTTCTTCTATTTGTTTTTTGAATAATGGTATAACACTTCCATTACTTCCTAACACATTTCCAAATCTAACTGCAACAAACTCTGTATCACTTTTTTCATCTAGAGTTTGTATTATCATCTCGGCAGCTCTTTTTGTAGCACCCATAATATTAGTTGGGTTTACTGCTTTATCTGTAGATATTAGTAAAAATCTCTTAACATTATATTTGCTAGCAAGCATAGCTACATTTAAAGTACCAAATATATTGTTTTTTATAGCTTCTCCTTTGCTAAATTCCATTAAAGGAACATGCTTATGTGCTGCTGCATGAAATACTACATTTGGTCTATACTTTTCAAATATTTTTTCCATTCTTTTTTCTTCTCTTACAGATGCTACTATTGCTTTTACTTTTAAGGTATCTCCATAAGCTCTTAATAGCTCTTGTTGGATATTGTATAGGTTATTTTCGTATATATCTACTATTATAAGTTCTTTAGGTCTTAAACGAGATATTTGTCTACAAAGCTCTGAACCTATTGAACCTCCCCCTCCTGTAACTAATACAGTACTATCTTGTATATATTGACCCATTATCTTAAAATCTACTTCTATAGGTGTTCTTCCCAGTAAATCCGTTATATCTACATCTCTAACTTGTTTTATATCAACTTTTCCATCTATTATTTCATAAATCCCCGGTATTGTTTTTATTTTACATTCTGTATTTTTACAGATGTTCATTATTTCTTTTTTCTCTTTTTTTGATATATTTGCTATTGAAAATATAATTTCATCTATATTGTATTCTTCTATAACCTTATCTATATCATCCCTTGTTCCAACTATTTCTATATTATTAATTTTTTTGCCTATTTTAGATAAATCATCATCTATTATTGCTATAGCCTTTTTGTTTAATTGTGGATTTCTTTCTAGTTCATGTATTACCATCTCACCAGCACATCCTCCACCAATAATTAAGACTCTTGATATATTATCTTTTGATAAATTCATACTGCTCAAATAAATCCCCTCCATACTACAAATTTTGCAAAGAAATTACAAAATAAGGCTTAGCCCCCTATAAACAGCGTTTATTTAAGACTAAGCCACTAACTATGCTTATTATATCATTAATAATAAAAAATGTATAATTTATTTAGATTTATTTAATATATTCTCATATATCTTAGCTATATCTCCAAAGTTTAGATTTATTTCATAGTTATTTTTAACAAATTTGCGGCCTTCTTTTCCCATTTTTATTCTTAAATCTTCATCATTCATAAACTTTATTATAGCTTCTTTTATTTGTGTAGGGCTTTTAGGCTCAACTATAAATCCTGTTTTATTGTTGTCTAATGATTCAGGGTGTCCCCCTACATTAGTAACTATTACAGGAACTTCACAAGCTTGAGATTCTATAGCTGCAACTCCAAATCCTTCTCTTAATGATGGGAATACTGTAACATCAAAAGATGAGAAAGTCTTAGCAATATTATCAGGTGCTATTCTCCCTAAAAATTCAACACTGTCTTCTAACTTTAATTCTTTAGTTAAATTTCTTAGGTTTTCTTCATTTTTTCCTGAACCACCTATTTTTAATGCTAGTTTTTTATTTGGATATTCATCTTTTAATTCTTTAAATGCTTTTATAAGATATTCTATTCCATACTTTTTCTCAAGGCTTTTTATTATTCCTATTGTAAATGTGTCATCTTTTTTAACATCTATAGGCTTAAATCTATCCATGTCTACACCAAAGAAAGTTACATCTACATGTTTGTTTGTGTATTTATTTGCTTCCTTTGCCATATCTCTACTATTTGAAAATATATAATCACATTTTCTAAAATTATGCTTTATAATTTGCTTTTGTATTATTCCATTGTTAGGGAAATCATATATATCTGTTCCCCATACAGATATTATGTATGGATGATATCCTAAAAAACTTCCTATAAATCCATAGCTACTTGCATATTGTGCATGTAGTATACCTGGCTTTATCTCATGTACAAGCTTTTTAATTTCACCTATATACTTTATATAGCCTGATTTTTTTAATATACTTTCATTTCTTAATTCTTCTACATTAGCGCTAAAGTCATGTACCTTAACCCCATCTATTTTTCCACCATTTAAGGATATAACATGTATATTATATCCTCTTGTTTTAAAGTAATCACACCATTTAATAGTGTGTGGATTTGACCCATCTGCTAAGTAACATATAGTTTTCATATTATTTACCTTTCTTGATTTATACTAATATTTGAATATCTCTACTTAACGACCTATAGAGTAGTATTCTATACCTAAGCTTTTCATATCTTCCATTTTGTAGCAATTTCTTCCATCAAGTATTAAAGGTTTATTCATTTTTTCTTTGTATTTAGATATATCATAATTTAGAATATCTTTCCATTCAGTCATTATGAAACAAACATCTGCTTCTTCTATTGCTTCATCTATACTTGTAGAATAAGATATATTATCTTTAAATATCTTCTTAGCATTATTTATACCAACAGGGTCATAAGCTGTTATCTTGGCACCTCTTTCTAATAAATATTCAATATTTACTATAGATGGTGCTTCTCTTAAATCATCTGTTCCTGGCTTAAATGTAAGACCTAATACAGCTACCTTTAGATTTTCAAAGTTATCAATTAACTCTGCTGATTTTTTTACTAATCTAAGTTTTTGAGCTTCATTTACTTCTATTGCAGCTTTAACAGTTTTTAGCTCATATCCATTATGAGTAGACAGCCAGTGAAGCGCTTTTGTATCTTTTGGAAAACAAGAACCACCATATCCTATACCAGCTTTTAAGAATTTATCTCCTATTCTTTCATCTAGGCTCATTCCTTTAGCTACATCTTCTATATTTGCTCCTACTATTTCACAAAGGTTTGCTATATCATTCATAAAAGATATTTTAAGCGCTAAAAAGTCATTAGATGCATATTTTATCATTTCTGCACTATTTCTATTAGTGACTACTATTGGTTGATTAAATGGACTATATACACTTTCTAATCTGTCTTTAGCCCAATCACTTTCTACACCTATTACGATTCTAGATGCATGTAAAGTATCTCTTACAGCAGTTCCTTGTGCTAAAAACTCAGGATTTGATGCTACTTCTACTTTTACATTATTTTTTAAGTTATTTTTTATAAACTTTTCTATTTTTTCATTAGTCCCTATTGGAACTGTAGATTTTATAACTACTAAAGTGTCTTTTTTTATTGAGTTTGCAATTTGTTTAGATACCTTCTTTATATAATCTAAATTTGCAGAGCCATCTCTTCTTTCTGGAGTTCCAACTGCTATCATTATTACATCGGCATCTTTATATGCTTCTTTGTAGTTAGTAGTATAATCTATTTTTCCTTCTTTATAATTTTTCTTCATTAAACCTTCTAAGTCTTTTTCATATATTGGTGCTATACCTGACTTCATAAGATTTACCTTTTTTTCATCAACATCAACACATACTACATTTTCATGTCCTACTTCAGCTAGACATACTCCTGTCACTAAACCAACATATCCTGTTCCAGCTATTGCAATTTTCATGACTTTCTCCTCCAAAATGTATATAAAATTTCCTTCACTTAAGTTTGTTTAAGGGAGGAAAATTTCAAATTTCTTTATAAATATAATTTGTGTATATTTTATAATCTTTTCCTAATTGCATTAATTACATAAAAACAAAATACATAAGAACTTTTAAGTACACTTAATTTTTCTACGTTTCTATAAGTATTCCATGTTCTTTTAAGTGCTTTTATTTTATTACTTGATAAAGAATCTCCCACTAGCCTATAGTTTACTAAATCTTTTTCTATACCATAAGCATAATCTTGTGTTTTAAGTATTTGTAACCAAGTTGCCGTATCTTGACCTCTTCTTACTAATGGCATACTAAACTCACCAACTATTTCTTTATCTATAACTACAGTTGAACATCCTATTATTGTATTTTTTAATAGTCCTTTGTAGTTTATTTTTTTAGGTGCCTTTGCAACCTTCTTTGTTAATCTCCCGTCTTCTTTCATATATCTATATGATGTAAATGTAAACCCTAATTTATTTTCTAGCATATATTCTATTTGTATTTTTAACTTCTCTGGTTGCCATATATCATCACTATCTACAAATGCAATAAATCTTCCTTTTGCATTTTTTATTCCTGTATTTCTCGATACAGATGCTCCTGAGTTTTTCTCAAGCTTTATATATCTTATTCTGTCATCATTAGCTTGAAATTCTTTTATCATATCAGAAGATTTATCTTTTGAACAATCATCAACTAATACAAGTTCCCAATTCTTATATGTTTGGTTTTGTATCGATTTTATTGTATCACCTAGAAATCTTTCTGCATTATATACAGGAGTTATTATCGATACTAATGGTTCGTTCATATTTTATACTCTCCTTATCTAGTAGCAATCTTATTTGCTATTAATAAGTTACTCCTTTACAAATTTTCTTTGCTTTAAATATTTGTAATAACCTAAAGGGAAGCATAGTATATACATTATTTTATCCCCTATTTTATTTATTTCTTTAAAATACTTGCTATCTGATAATAATGAATATCTAGCTAAGTTTATATAATTCTTAATCCACATGTATGGAAAATCTTTTATTGGATAAGTATTTTGATTTGTTAAATATAAATACTCTAAAGCTCTTCCTTTTAAGGCGCTTTTTTTAAGGATATTTTTAGTTAATCCATCTTCTAAATATTCTCTTATTATCATGTGTTTGTTTATACATGTTACTTTATAATATTTAGAAATTTCATACCATACAACACTTTCTGGTAGGAATTTTATTCCTTCTCTTTCAGGAAATGGATACTTCTTTAATATATCAGTTACAAATACTATAGTTTTATCTCCCTTTACTCCAAATTTATAATATAACTGAGCAAAATGACTTATTTTATGCTCTTTTGGAATCTCTGTACCTAGAGTTTGTCCATCTTCTTTTCTAGCGCAAAGACCTACTACACCACAAAACTCTTCCTTGTTATCTAACTTTTCCCATTCTTTTTCTACTAATTCCATAGAATCAGGCATTAATCCATCATCACTATCTACTATAAAGAAAAACTCTCCATTAGCTTCTCTTACCCCTGTATTTATAGCTGTATGCTTTCCACCGTTTTCTTTCTTTATATATCTTATATTTAATATTCCTTCATTTTTAAATTCTTCAACTAATTCTTTAGTGTTATCTGTACTACCATCATCTACTATTAGCCATTCAAAGTCTTTATATGTTTGCTTTTTTAAGTCTTCATAAAGGTTAGCTAATATATACCCTCTATTATAAGTTGGTGTAAAAATAGTAAATTTATATTTATACATTTATCTTATGTCCTTCCTAACTTTTTTTAATTCCATTTATTCCGTAGTTTATAAAGTAGTATATAGATTTATGTAGTGGTATTTTTTCTATATTTCTGTATATGTTCCAAGTCCACATTGCTGATTTTACTTTATTTCCACTAAGAGATGTTGCTGATTTTCTGTATTGTGCTAAAACTTCATCTATTCCGTAAGCTAAATATCCTTTTTTAAGTATAGATAACCATAGTACATAATCTTCATGTTTAGCACCACTCATTTTTACCTTAAAATCTAATTTTGATCTGTCTATTACAACTGTCAAACAACCTAGTATATTTCCTTTTAGTAGGGTTTTGTAATCTACACTTTTCGGTACTCTAACAACCTTATCTAGTTTTTGATTTTCTTCATTTATAAGTTCGTAAGATGTAAAAGATATTACACAATTATTTTTCTTCATAAATGATATTTGCTTTTCTAATTTATTTTTTTCCCATATGTCATCACTATCTAAAAATGCTATAAATTGTCCTTGCATTTGACTTAATCCTATATTTCTTGCATTAGAAACTCCTTGGTTAGTTTCTACTCTTATATATTTTATTCTTGAGTCTTTTTCCATATATTGTTTTACAATTTCTGGACCATTGTCAGTCGAACAATCATCTATTATTAGCATTTCCCAATAATCATAAGTTTGATTTAAAACAGATTCTATTGTATATTTTATAAACTTTCCTGAATTGTACATGGGAGTAATTATAGATACTAAACTTTTTTTCATATCATCTTCCTCATACTTTTATATTATTTGTTTAATTTCTTTATTATACAGTTATAAATTCTTTCACAATTTTGGTTATCATTATATGCAAAGAATTTATTTCTAGCATCTTCTTGGTCTTTTTTAACTTCAAAATTACTTTCTATTAATTTTATTAATTCATCAACTGCTTGATTCTTATTGTATGCTAGGTATCCAAACATTTCATTTTCTAAGTCTATATATGAATCTACTTCTTTTTTATACTTATCTACATCAAATTGGTAGAAAAGTATCGGTCTATTCATATATAAAAAGTCCATCGCCACTCCAGAATAATCTGTTATATTAGCTATTGAAGATGTTATTTCATCTGCTACTGTTACATCTTTATCTAAAAATACTATTCTTTTACCTGTTATATTGGATTTTACATCATCTATAAATTCGTGCATTAAATGGTGCATATAAAACTTAATATTTACATTTTTTTCATCAAGCACATTGTTTAATCTTTCATCATTTAAAAACATCATTATATTTTTAAAATATTCTGTGTCAGTAAATTTACCTTCACCAAATTTTATCCAATCTCTCCAAGTTGGCATATACAATATGTCTTTACTTTTAGCTTCTTTATTTAGTGGAAGGTTGTCCTGTCTTGCGCTACCTAAAACACAAACAGCTTCATCATCCATCATCCACTCATTTACCATTATGTTTCTTTCAAAATCAGATATTGCTGTTGCCATATTGTAGCTTTTCATTAATTCATCTATTAATTTTTTAAGCTTTGCTTTCATAGGTTTTCTCTTTTTAAAACTTATAGCTCCATGATTTAAAAACACTTTAAATGTTTTTTTGTGGAATCTATTTAACACAGGTACTGCAAAATTATATGGTGCTATATCTGCTGATGGTGCATGCGAGAATATTATTGCTTGTGCATTGTAATAATATAAATAATTTTCTACGCTTCCTTTTATAAGCTTTTTGCCTGGTATTTTATTCTTTACCTTACTACTTTCATCTATCACCCAATAAATATCTATTTCTTTATGATTTTTTAGTATATATTCATATAAAAACTTTGAGTTATCATCATATATATCACCTGCATGTCCACCAATTAACCAAATATTTTTTCCTTTGAAATTAGATTTTTTAAATGGGTATATTGCTGCAGCCACAACCATGTTCATTAGTATCTTTATTTTGTTCATAAATTTACCTCATCGTATTTTTACAATTTGTATTGTCTAAATCCTTCTATTCTGCCCTTTATAGTAGCATCATGATAGTCTCTATCTTTATTTAATATGATACCACCAATATTTCTTATTATTTTATATCCCATTACTTTTATAAATTTATAGTTTTTTCTATAAACTATTTCCTTTTTACAAAGTGCTCCAAATCCTCTACCATAGTTAAAGTCTCTTTGGTATTTTTCCTTAGATTTAGAATGCTTTTTTGCTGGGTGGAATATTATCTTCTCACCAAAATATCTTCCTTTATATCCTTTGTTCATTAGATCTAGTACATAGTCTATTTCTTCTCCTGAACCAAATATCCCACCTACACCTAGCTTTTCATCAAATTTAGTATACTTATCATTTTTAAAGTTTATAAAAAATGTTATAGATGTTAATGTATCCATTATATTAGTAGTTGTTATTTCACACTCACCATCATACATCTTTTTAAAATAATCAACTTTATTAAAGTCCATAGTTTTGCAACTAAATAATCTATAGTCTTCGTTTTCTTTGAAAAAGTTTACTACTGTTTCTAAAGTGTCATCTTCATAGGCACAGTCATCATCTGGAAATCCTATTACTTGACCCTTAGCCATATCAATACCTATATTTCTATTTAAGCTTAATCCTGGCTTATCACTTTTTACATATTTTATATCCATGTCATTAACATAGTTATCTATTATTTCTTTAACTTTATCATTTTTATTTTGGTCTATTACTATCAATTCAAAATTTTTATAAGTTTGTCTTTTTAAACTATCCATTAATAAATATATTTCATCATATCTATTTAAAGTTGGCATTATTAATGATACTAGCATATTAAATTCTCCTATCTCCTTATTTTGTCAAATATAAATCTAAATTTGTCTTCTAATATAAGTTCCTTTACTAAAAGCACTATCCCAAAACTAAATGCTGAGTTTACAAGCATATTTTCTGTAAATCCATACATTAAGAATATAAATACTACTACTAAGTACTCTTTTTTAGATTTTTTTATAAAACTGTCTATACCATGATATAATAAAAACATTAAAAATGCACATCCTATAACTCCAAGTGTACATAATATATACACATATGAACTATCTAGAGCATTTAATGCTATGGTAGTTTTGCTATATTTATTACCAAATAAACTTAAGAAATTACCTTGTTGATGTAAATATACATTCCAAAGTTTTGGTCTACTTGATAATAATTTATTTAATAAAACATTGTCTGTAAGTATAGTACCTATTGCTACACTTATAATAGTTAATAAAATTGGAGTAACCTTAAAAAGATTTGATAATATCTTATTGTTTTGTATATCAATTCTTTTCATTATCTCAACAAATATTAGCCCTCCTAATAATGAGTAGCATCCTGTTCTACTATAAGTTATAGAGTATATAAAAAGTATAGAACCAAACATAATTATTCTATCAATATTATTATAATTTTTAAATCTTAAAAATATATATGCCACGTATATTGGAACCATAAATAAGTATAAGAAGTTAGGATTTCCAAGACCAAAATCTAATCTAGGTATGAATATATTTAAAAACTTTATATATTTATAGTGAACTTCACTATTAGTTTGTAGCCATGGAAATGCATTAAATACAATAAGAGTAATTATCAATAATATAGTCGATATAATTAAATAATTCTTAGCTATATATTTATCACATATTTTCTTTCCAGCTATTGCTAGAAGCACTAGCACCAATATAGCTCCTTCTCCATTAAATACATATATTACTGATGATATTAGCACTAAGATTATTTCTGTTATATTTTTCTTAAAATCCATAAAAAACATAAGCCCTAGTATAGCCATAGAACCATAAAATAAAAGTGAACCTAATGGACCTGTATTTACTACTCTATTTGCAAATGTCATTATATATTTTCTAGATATTATAGCTATTAAAGCTAAAGTAAATAATATCTCCTTTATATGAAATTTCTCTAATCTTTCAAGCATAATTATCTTCTCCTTTTAATACTTAGTAAAGTATTACTTGCAAATATTTTTGCACACTTAACAAGTTTGTCTACTCCTTTTAAGTGTTTACTCTCTAAGAAGTAACTTCTTTTCTTAGCCCAACTTTTTCCCCACCAATGTATACTATAAGTATTTTCTGTTATACAGTCATAATAAAAATCTTCTTTATAACTAAATGGATAGAAAAATTCTTCATTGTATACTGCTATATTATCACTAAATTTATTTCTATCTATTTTTTCATATTTATTCTCTAATATGTAAGTTATTATTCTAGGAATTGTATAAAAATCTACATTCATAATATCTTCTTCATAGAAATCAAGCAATTCTTTTAAGAACTTGTGTCCTTTTGTAGAACCTATTATTGCTCCATTTATATATTTTTCGCACTCATACCCAAGTAATATATCACTCTTTTCAAGTAAAGGCGTTATATCTTTTAATACTTGCATATCAGTATCCATATAAAGACCTCCTTGTTCATAAAGAGCCTTTATTCTTAAATAATCTGATATAAAAGCCCATAATTTCTTTTCATAACATATTTCTAAGAATTTTTTCCCTTTTATGGCTTTTTCTATATCAACATTATGCTCATTCCATTCTACTATTTCATAGTCTGGCATTTTTTCTCTCCAAGAATTTATACATATATTCTCTATGTTTCCTTTAGGTCCACCTATCCAAACATAATGGATTTTCTTTGGTATCAATTCTATCACTCCTTTTATACACTTAAAATGTTAGAGATTAATCCCTAACATTTTAAGTTTTTATTTTATTAAATTATATCGATTCCACTAATGTGCTTATAGCATTCATTATATCTTCAATTTTCTTATCTGATTTTTTATGGCTATCTGAATTTACTCCAACATAGAACTTAATTTTAGGCTCTGTTCCTGATGGTCTTACTGCTATCCATGTTTTATCTTCTAATATAAACTTAAGTACATCAGCTTTTGGTAAATCATCTATACCTTCTTTGTAATCTAGAATTTTGTCTATCTTTATATTAGCTATTTCTTTTATATTGCTAGTTCTGAAATAGTTCATTATTTCTTTAATCTTCTCTATACCTTCTATCCCTTTTAAAGTTAGAGATTTTAAATCTTCTTTATAGTATCCAAACTTTTCGTATGTATCTACTAAAGCTTCATATAAACTCATTTCCTTTGACTTATAATAAGCTGCCATTTCACATATTATAAGAGACGCTACAACTGCATCTTTATCTCTTGCATGAGTTCCTATTAAGTATCCATAACTTTCTTCATATCCCATTATGAATGTCTTTTCATTAGTTTGTTCAAATTCACTCATTTTTTCTCCTATGAATTTGAATCCTGTTAATGTATTTAAACAATCAACATTGTAATGCTTAGCTATTTCTGCTCCAAGTTCTGATGTTACTATTGTTTTTATTATTGTTGGATTAGATGGTAATTTGTTTTTATCAACTAAACTTTCAATTATATATCTAACTAATAATGAACCTGTTTGGTTACCATTTAATACAAAATACTTTCCATTAGCATCTTTAACTACTACCCCAACTCTATCGCAGTCTGGGTCTGTTCCAAGTATTAAATCAGCACCATCTTTTTTAGCCATTTCTATTGCTATATTAAATACTGATTTTTCTTCTGGATTTGGATATGTTACTGTAGAGAAATTAGAATCTGGATTTTCTTGTTCCTTTACCACTTTAACATTTTCAAAGCCAACTTCTTTTAAAGCTCTTCTTACTGGTTTGTTTCCTGTACCGTGTATTGGTGTAAATATTACTTTTAAATCTTTTCCATATTCATTTATTATGTCTTGTCTTAAAACTTGCTTTTTAACTGCATCTATAAAAGCAGTATCTACATCACCATTTAGTTCTACTATTAATTTTTCATTTACAGCTTTATCAAAATCCATAGCTTTTATAGTGCTATAATCTTCTATTTTGTTGACTTCAGCTATTATATCATTTGCCATATCTATACAAACTTGTCCACCATCTGGACCATACACCTTATAACCGTTGTATTCTTTTGGATTGTGGCTAGCTGTTATTACTATTCCAATTGAACAGTTTAAATATCTTACTGCAAAAGAAAGTTCTGGAGTCGGTCTTAACTCATCAAATATATATGTTTTTATATTACAAGCTGCTAAAGTTTTAGCTGCTTCTAATGTAAATTCTCTAGACATAAATCTACTATCATGAGCTATTACTACTCCTTTTTTAGCACCTTCTTCTCCCATATTTTTTAGTATATAATTAGCAACTCCTAGAGTAGCTCTTCTTATTGTATATATGTTTATTCTATTTGTACCAGCACCTATTATACCTCTTAGTCCACCAGTTCCAAATTCCAAGTTTTTATAAAATCTTTCTTGTATTTCTTTTTCATCATTTTCTATTGCTCTTAACTCATTTTTTGTTTCTTCATCAAAGTAAGAACAATTTATCCAGTTTTTATATGCTAATTTGTAGTCCATAATACTGACCTCTCTTTATGTCCATCTTTTTATATGTTATTTACGACTACCTTTTATCTTTTTATAGTCTTCTTTATTATATCAAATACTAATTTAACTTCATCTACTTTAAATAGTACTATTAATGCTGCATAAACTATTGCTCCTATTAAAACAGATAAGGCAACTGCTATTATTTCTTCTATTTTACTAGTTCCTATAAATGCATATAGGTACTTATATGAGACTATAGTTATTCCACCCATAATTATAGAAGCTATTAAGCTCTTTATACCTGTTTTTGCTATCTTATCTCCTCCAAAATATCCTTGCTTTTTCTTTAGAGATCTAAATAAAAGTAGTACTGTTACTATGGATGCAATACTTGTTGATAGTGCTAGTCCTGCGTATCCTAAGAACTTTATAAGTATAAAGTTAAGTACTATATTTATTAGTAAGGCTATACTACCATTTATCATTGGTGTTTTCGTATCCGATAAAGAATAAAATGCTCTTATAAGTACATCTCTAATTGCTACTGCTATTAATCCTAATGAATATAATTTTAGTGCGATAGAAGTCATATGTGTTGATGTTGCATCAAATGCTCCTCTTTGGAAAAGTATCCTTACTATTGGTTCTGCAAGTACTATTGCTCCAACTGATATTGGAAGTACAATTAATGTTATACAATTTGAAGTTTTTACAATAGTGCTTACAAAACCTTCTTTATTATTTCCATTAGATAATCTAGAAAGTTTTGGGTATATAACAGTTATAATTGAGGCAACAAATAACGCCATTACAAAGTCATTTAATCTTGATGCAAAGTTTAAAGCAGATAATGGTCCGTCTCCTAATGTAGTAGCTAATGCTCTATCTACTGCTATGTTTAATTGACCTATTGCAACTCCTATAAGCATAGGTAATACTAATGCAGATAGTTCTTTTATATTTTCTTCTTTTAAATTGAAATATGGTTTATACCTATATGAACTTTTAAATGCAAAAGGTATTTGGAATATCATTTGACTTGCCATTGCTAATAGTGCACCTATTGCTAAGAATTTAAAATCAGTAAATGTACTTACTACTATTGCTAATATAATTATAAGATTATAAGGTATACCTATTAACGCTGGTACTGTAAACTTATCATTAGCTTGTAAATATGAGCTAAGTAATTTACTAGCACTTAAGAAAATAACTCCTGGCATCATTATTCTAGTAAATTTGACTGCTGTATCAAATTTTGCACCAGTAAATCCACCTGCAAGTACATCTATAAACTCTTTTGTAAATAATAATCCTAATATGGCTATTATAATTGCGATTACACAACAAATATTTAACATATTATTGGTAAACTTTAGAGCTTCTTCTTCACCATGTTTTTCTTTGGTTGAAATATATACTGGTATATACATAGTTGCAATAGCCGATCCTATTACTGCTATTATAAGACCTGGTATATTTAGTGTTACTAAAAATACATCAGTATGTGCACTCGTACCATAGAAATTAGCTAGTACAATCTCTCTAAAAAATCCTAATATTTTAGAAAGCATAGTACCTATCATAATCCATAAAGTTGCCTTAGCTGTTTTTGACATTTTTAAATCTCCTTACTTGTATATATACTAGGCTTTAACTCCTCTTATAAGAATTGCTATCATAGCTAAAATTATTATATAAACTCTTATAAACGATTTATTTTTTAATGTATCGATAATACTATAAGGTTCTACTGCTTCTCCAACCTCTATTACTTTATCTACATTTTTTTTAATAAATTCTTCTTGAGGGTATGTAAAGTTATCGTTACAAACTAATATAGGTATATCTTCCTTTGCTGCCACTACTGGTAATGATACATATTTACTTATATCTGCACGATTTCCATAATCAATATTAACTGTATAAATCGTATCTAAATTTTTATTATTTTCTTTTATAGTATCTATGTTGGTTTCATATCTACTCATTTCTTTTATTATTTTAACATTGTTCATTTCATTTTTACTTGCATAAGTAAATCTAGCTGAATTTCCAACTGCATAAACATTATCATATTCTTGCTCTTCAACAAAATCTGAAGTATCTCTAAAAGAGTTATCATCTGCCCAAATTATTGGAGCATTCTTTTTACAAGCAAAATTAGATATTGCTATGGCATTTTCAAGACCTGCAGTATTGCTTATAACTACAACATTTGATATATCTTTTTCTTTTCCCATTTCTTCAGCTATACTTTGAGAGGTTTCATATCTGTTTTCTCCATGAATTCTATTAATATTTATTCCCATATCATGTAATTGTTTTTCAGCAGATTTTGAAACATTTTTAACGCCTCCGATTATAGTTACGTCTTTAACTTCTAATTCTTTAATATAATTAAGTATATCATTACTAATTTTTTTTCCATCTACAGCTATAATAGGCGCATCTTTTAAGTATGCTAATGGAGTTGCACTTATAGCATCTACTCCTGCGTTTTCATTTATAATTATTGCTTCATCAGCTTTTTTAAAATAACTTTTATTAAGCTCCATAGATATTTGCTTGTTATCTCCATTTATAAGTGTCTTTTTATAATTAGAGTCTGCATATACATCTATATATGTAGTAGCAAACATAAAGCCTACCAATAAAGTTAGAATTTTTTTCTTTATCATGTTAACCTCCTATCTTTTTTATAATTTAAAAAAAGCTCTTTAAAAAAGAGCTTTTTAGGTTAATAATCTAAGTTTTAAATTATCTAGCTCCATCACCTGTTAGTACGACCTTAACAGTTTTAAGAAGTATTTTCATATCTAGTAGTATGCTTCTATTTCTTATATAGTATAAATCTTCTACCAACTTTTCTTCTGGAGTAATATCATAACCACCATTTACTTGAGCCCATCCTGTAAGACCAGGTTTTATCGCCAATCTATTTATAAATCCAGGAATGTATTCATTAAACTCAATAGTAAAAGACGGTCTTTCAGGTCTTGGACCTATTATACTCATATCACCTTTAAGTATGTTAAATAGTTGAGGTATTTCATCAATTCTAGTTTTTCTGATGAAACGTCCAACTTTAGTGATTCTTGGGTCATCTTTTTCCGCCCACTTAGCACCAAATTTTTCGGCATCAGTTCTCATAGATCTTAATTTATATATATAAAATCTCTTACCACCTTTGCCCATTCTTTCTTGCTTATAAGTCATTGGCCCTTTATCTTCTAACTTTATAAGGATACCAAATATGATCATTATAGGCACACCTACTAGTAATCCAATTAAAGATAGTACTATATCTAAACTTCTTTGATATACGCTAAATAATACTGAACCTTTAACTAAGCTGTAATCGATATCGTTGAATAATTGCTCTTTTTCACTATTATAAGTAGTTACATTCATTTCATTTCCCTCACTAGTATAATCATCCATATATTATGCCTCCATATATTGTTATTTTGCATAAAATATAATTCGACTCATTTTTATATTATACTCAATATTTTGTAGTTAATCAATAAAATAAATGCTTATTAGTTCAAATTATTCTTGATATTTCAATACTTTTGCTTATTTTCTTAAATTTTTCGACTAAATTTTTACTTTAAAGTTTGTTCTATTCCTTTACCTATTTGAACACCTAAAGTCTTTCTTTTTTCTAATGTATTTAATTTAGATAAATCACTAGAGTTATCTAAGAATGCACTTTCAACTATTACAGCTGGTGCATCAGTTCTTCTTATTACAGAATAGTAATCTTGACCACTATCAGTTGTTCTAGTTTTTACTCCTCTGTTTTTAAAGTCAAACTTGCTTAGTATACTATTTAATATATTAGTAGCTAGTGTTTTACTAGTTCCACCATTTCTGTCTTTATATTTGTAGTAAACTTCTGAACCACTTGCTTGTCCATTAAAAGAGTTAAAATGAACACTTACAAATAAATCTGCACCCATTGCATTTGATATGCTAGATCTTTCTGCTAGAGTTATATATTTATCAGTATCTCTTGTTAGAACTACATTAACATTTTTTGATCTTAGGTATTCTGTTGTTGATAATGATGTATCTAACGTATAATCTTTTTCTAAATTACTAGTTCCTGGGTCAGATCCACCGTGACCTGGGTCAACAACTACAGTTTTACTACCCGCATTATGAGGTGATAATCTATAAGCTATATCATCTATAACGCTTTGTCTCATTCCATCACCTATTTGATAAACCATATCTGCATTTTTAGCATCTAAGTTTGCTTCATGGTATTTTGATAAATATGTTTGTGGAGTTATAAGTACTGGTGAACCTAATTTTACTCCAAGTGGTCCTGCTACTAATGCATCTGTAAGCTTATCAGATCTTGCTACTAACATAGCATTTAAATTTGCTTGTGGATAGAATTTTGATATAACTTTTGCGTTAGTTTCATTTCTATCTGCACCATATACTCTATTTTTATATACACTTTGTCCACTAGCTACATTAGTTATATCTGCTATTTGGTCTATAACCTTAGTATCTAATGTTTCTGGTCCACCTATAAAATAAGCATTTTTTAATCCTTCATTTTTTAACCAGTTATAAGTAGCAGTTGGAACTTTGTATTTTTCTGTTAATATTACTGGTTGCTTATCTTGACCTGCTTTTGTTGCTATAGATACAGCATCTATATCTCCTTTAAATCCTTCTGCTAAATAGACTGTTTGAACATCATATTGATTATCCATAGCTTGTGCTATTTTTAAAGATGTATCGTGTCTATCTACTCCACCAATACGACTAACTCTAGCATTGTTTATTCCTGCTAATTGATTTTGTACTGATGTTGTTATAGTATTTGTTCCACCTACTATTATTATTTCACTTGGATTTAAACGCTTTATTTCATTTTTTATAACATCTGGTATATTATTTTGGCCAACTGTTAATATTGGTGCATTGTGTACTGCAGCAAGTGGTGTTGCAGTTATACCATCAGCTACTTTATCTCCATTTATTACAACTAACTTGTTGCTTCCATTTTTCCATCCTTCTTGACTTATCTTAGCCGCTGTTTCAAAATTATCGCTTCCTACAAGCTTTTTAACAGGTGATGAAGTTCTTTGTATATAGTTTGCCATGCTAGGTAAATCTGATACTATATATTCTTGAGTTATTTTGTAATCGTCTAAGTTTAATCCCATTTCTTTTAATTTAGACTTATCTAAAGTTTGTGCATTTTCATCACTATTTACTACTATATTTTCAATTTGCCAAACATTTAGATATTCTGGGTCTATATTGAAATTTATAGTTCCCTCATAAGATTTAGTTTGTGGATTGTAATTTAATGTTGTACTTAAAGTTTGGTCATAACATAAATAATTTAAAGTTATGCTATTTGCTTTTAAGTCTTCTTTAAAAGATATGCTTATTTTTGAAGTGTCTCCATATATAACACTTCTTTTTTCTAAGTTTATATTTATATCTGAACTGTTAACATTAGTTTCGTTAGCAAAAGCCATTGTTGGCATAGCTAACATAGTTGCCATTATTCCTGTTGACAACATCTTTCTTCTCTTCTTCATTAATATTCCTCCAAATTTACTTAATTAATATTCTCTCCAAATTTTGTAAAGCAAAAATTCTCCAAATTTTACTCAATATGTAACATTATATCACAACAACGTTGAAATTTACAATTTTTTACACACTTTTACTAACTTATCAAACTTTCAAATTTGTTCAATTTTTTTTCTAATTTATCGTATATTTATAAATTTTATAATTATATTTTTATATTAATAAAAGTAGGATAATTAATAAATTAATTTATTTTCTCAATTTATTTAAGTAATTTATTTAATGATATTTTGTTACATTTTTGTAATTAATTAACATAAATATTTACTTATTCACTCGACTTTTAAAATAAGTTATAGTATAATTGTCTTAGGAAGAAAGAAATTTCTAACATCTCTTTTTTCCGTATTTCTCACATAAAAGAGGTCATAGACTTAGTCTATGACCTCTTTACTTTTATAATATAAAAATATAATTCCCCTAATATATAAAAAATTATATCTTAGGGGAATTAGCAAATTAGTTAAATTTATATAAATATTTTACAGTTTCAATTCTTATTGTTCTATTTAAATCTTCAAACATTTCATAACCTTGAATAGTGTATTCTTTAACTGGGTCTTTTTGACCAATAGCCGAAAGCCCTATAACTTGTCTTAACTGATCCATTGTATCTATGTGATCTATCCAGTTAGTATCCACTACTTCTAATAATACTTTTCTTTCTAATTCTTTAAGCTTATCTGGCCCTATCATTATTTTCTTTAGATCATACACTCTCTTAGATAAATCATAAGTGTAATCAATTGTTTCTTCAACTGTCATTTTGTCCATACCAGGTATCATTAAAGATTCTTTTGGCATAAAACTAGCATTTAGACTATTTAAGAATCCATAGTAATCCTTTTGATGTCTTAAATATCTTTGTGCAGTTTCTTCTATTATATCTTTTACCATATTTTGTATTGATTCGCTTAAATCATCTTTATCTAGGACTTTGTTTCTTTCAGAATATATTACTTTTCTTTGCTCATTTATAACATCATCGTATTTTATTACGTTTTTTCTTATTTCAAAGTTTTTACCTTCTATTCCTCTTTGAGCTCTTTCTACTGCTTTAGATAAGCTCTTTCCTTCTAATGAACCATCTTTATTTGGAGTAATTTTTTTAGCTATTTTTTCTATACTTCTTCCACCGTATAGTTTTATAACTTCATCTTCTAAGCTAACAAAGAATCTTGAAGTACCTGGGTCTCCTTGACGACCAGAACGTCCTCTTAGCTGATTATCTATTCTTCTTGTTTCATGTCTTTCTGTACCTATTACATAAAGACCTCCAAGTTCTTTAACCTTAACTTCTTCTTCTTTATCTTCTGCCCCTAAAGATATATCTGTACCACGACCTGCCATGTTAGTAGCTATTGTAACTGCATTTAATTTACCTGCATTTTTAACTATCTCAGCTTCTTTTTCATGGTTTTTAGCATTTAATACTTCATGCTTTATACCTTTTTTCTTAAGTAAAGAAGATAAATATTCTGATTTATCTATAGAAACAGTACCAACTAGTACAGGTTGTCCAGTTTTATGTATTCTTTCTATTTCATTAACTACTGCATTGTATTTGTCTTCTTCTGTTTTGAATACTAAGTCATTTAAGTCAGCTCTAAGAATTGGTTTGTTTGTAGGTATTGTAACAACATTCATATTGTATGTTGATTCAAACTCACCTTCTTCTGTTTTTGCAGTACCAGTCATACCCGAAAGTTTTTTATACATTCTAAAGAAGTTTTGGAATGTTACTGTTGCTAGTGTTTTTGATTCTCTTTTTATCTCAACACCTTCTTTAGCTTCTATAGCTTGGTGAAGTCCTTCTGAATATCTTCTTCCATCCATTATTCTTCCAGTAAACTCATCAACTATCATTATTTCATTATCTCTAACTACATAATCAACATCTTTATCCATTAACTTATGAGCTCTTAGTGCTTGGTTAATATGATGATATATTTCTATATTTTCTATGTTAGTTAAGTTTTCTATACCAAAGAATTTCTCAGCCTTAGTCATACCACTATCACTAAGTGATATAGTGTTATCTTTTTCTTCTATCTCATAATCTTCTTCTATTAAGGTCTTAACAAAAGCATTTGCTAATTCGTATAGCTTATTACTTTCATCTCCAGTACCAGATATTATAAGTGGTGTTCTAGCTTCATCTATAAGTATAGAATCCACCTCATCTATAATAGTAAAGTTTAATTCTCTTTGTACTTTTTCTTCATTATTAGTTACCATATTATCTCTTAGATAATCAAATCCATACTCATTGTTAGTACCATATGTTATATCACAATTATACTGTGCTTTTCTTTCAGATGGATCTTGGTTTGCAAGTATAACCCCTACACTCATACCTAAAAACTCATACACAGGTTGCATGATTTCTTTATCACGCTTAGCAAGATAATCATTTACAGTAATTACATGTACCCCTTTGCCTTCTAGAGCATTTAAATATACTGGTGCTACTGCAACTAATGTCTTACCTTCTCCTGTTCTCATCTCAGCTATTTTACCCTGGTGAAGAACTATACCACCTATTAGCTGAACTCTATATTGACGCATACCTAAAACTCTCTTTGATGCCTCGCGACATACTGCAAAAGCTTCTACTAATATATCATCTAATGTTTCGCCTAATTTTAACCTTTCCTTGAATTCTTTAGTTTTTCCCTTTAATTGTTCATCACTTAAGCCTACCATACTTTCTTCAAGGCTATCGATTTGATCTATAATTTTATTTAATGATTTTATTTCATTTTCATCAGCTTTACTGACTAATCTATCTAAAATTGACATATATTTTTACTGCCTCCCCTAATATTCAATAGAATTCGTCTAGTTACATACATTTTTATCACTAGTTTTTTTAATTTATAACCTTATTATACCATATATCCCAAAATTACTTAATATAAGTAAAAACTATTAATTACATACCTCATTTTATTTTTTAATAATTTTTATATTATATATTTTAGTTTTTATATAGACATATATGTTTAGGTGGTATATAATGTAAATACTTGAAAAATTTAAAACATCTCTTTTTTCAAGTATTTCTCACACTGAAAAGGAGCAGACAATGTCTGCTCCTTTTCGCTTTATATTATTGTTTTATTAACTTTTTGTTATTTCCTTATTTTAATCAAATCTATATCCTCTTTTCTCTGAGGCTTTGCATAAAAATATCCTTGTATAAATATATTATCGTAGTCTATGTTTTTTATAATGTCTACTTGTTCTTTATCTTCAACACCTTCTAATACTATACTTTTGTTATATTGCTTGCATATCTTACTTAAAAACATTATAACCTCATGATTAGATTCGTTATTTTTAATCTCATCTATAAAATATTTATCTATTTTTACCATATCAAAATTAAATTTGGATAATATATCTAGATTTGAATATTTAATGCCAAAATCATCTGAAGCTATTTTTATATTTTTAGTTTGTAAAAACTTCATACCTTTTTTTATTTCTTTTAAATTCTCTGATTCTATATTTTCAACAACTTCAAATACAATCTTTTTACTCTCAAAACTCTCATCCATTTCAATTATAGAATTGACTGTTTGTAAGAATTTTTTGCTTTTTATCTCATTAAAAGATATGTTCATAGAAATATAGAACTTTTCATCCTTTAGATTTGTGTTTAATTTAAACCACTCATAATCTCTTAATATGGTTTTAAACACCCATATTGATAACTCCTCAGTCATATTACTATTTTCAATATCATTTATAAATAAATGTGGTGGTACTATTTTGCCTTCAGGATTTATATATCTAATTAAAGCTTCAAATCCTATAATTTTATCATTTTTAGGATTAACTATTGGTTGATAATAAACTGTATATCTATCTTTTATTAAGTCATCTTTTATTTTTTTTCTTAGATTATTTTTCTTTTTAGCTGGTATTATATATTTTATTAATATAAATAATATAAATATTGAGGATATTATATATAATAAAACTTCTTTCTTTGCAATTTTATTGTGAAAGTATTTAAAATATATCTTTTCTAATTCCTCTTTCTCTTCTTTAGTATAATTGTCTATAGTGTTATCAATTTTATCTATAATCCATCTATTATCCTTTGATGCTGCTATATATACAGGACCTGATAAAAACTGCTGAATTTCGTTGTATCTATCAAGTTTATTTTCGTCTGATGGGGAAATTGTTGCCACTACAGATTTGTCATCTAACTTTTGTAATGCTTCTTTATAATCATTTACCCATATAGGTATAGGATTTATATTATATGATTGTAAACAATCTAATAACCATTGTGATCCATATTCTTCTTTTATAAAAGCAACCTTTTTTTTGTCTAGATATTTTATATCTTCAGGTTCAGAATCTTTATAAGTGTAAATTGATATTCTCTCTACTCCAATATAATTTTTAGAATAAATAAACTTATCTTTTCTTTCCTTTGTATACTGAAGGTCCATCATAATGTCTATTTTACCTGCTTCTAAATCTTTGATTAATGAAGATACCTTTCCTTTTACATATTCAACCTTTATCTTTTTATTACTAGTATTATTTTTATTAACATCATGAATAATCTTATCTAAAATATCTTTATAATACCCTTTAACTTCTCCATCTTTAATATAAAAATATGGTTCATAATTATATACCCCTAACTTTATGGTTATATCTTTTTCATTGGCATATAAAATACTGCAATTTAATGCAACTATTACAAGTAATATATTTACTATTAAGATTTTATAAAACTTATTTTTTATCACATTCAGTTCTCCCCTCTAAGTTTCAAATACTACTTTATAATTAAGTTCCTTGCATTTTTAAATTTAATACTATTTCCTATTTTAAATTTTTAGTTAAATAACATTTTATTAATCTCAATTCAAAATTATTTTATCATTCAAATATTTTTATTTAATTCAATTTAATTTTAAAATTATTTTATTTATATATTTATATATGCTTTTCTACAAAATTTCAACACTTTTTTGATATTATTTGTATTTTTTGTATTTTTTTGTATGTTTTAGTATTTTTCTTGCCTTTGTGCTCGTTCTATTTTTTTTTACATTGTTTATCTAAAAAAGGATGGCTTTTACAAACCACCCTTTTACTACTATCTATTATATTTTTTATACATATTATTAATTTTATATTTCCTTTACTCTGAGGCTGAGCATAAAAATATCATTATCTAAATACATTATCATTATCTATATTCTTTAAAATATCTACTTACTCTTTATTTTAAACACCTTCTGCTATTACTTTAATATTATTTACCATACAAAATATAAAAACAAATATAATATGCAAGTAAAAGGATATGACTATTATTGCCATATCCATAATTACTTGTATTTTATTTAAAAATTTTTGATTTTTCCTAATAATTTTAACTCCTACTTTACTAATTATTATATATTAAAGTATTTTACAGTGTTTTTCATTATTTTAGTATATTATACTTCTTGATTTATATATTTATCACTATCTTTTTCTTTTCTATTTTTTAATGTTATCCAATAAAAACCTATTACTAAAATACCTATTATTCCTACTACTAGAGAGTACTTATTCATTATATTAACAATTAAATCCATATTATCTCCTATAAAATAGCCAACTAATATAAGAACTATATTCCATACAGATATTCCAATTGCAGAATACAATATAAACTGCCATACATTCATTCTAGTAACACCTGCTACTATAGATATAAAAGTTCTAGCTAATGGAACTAATCTTGATAACATAACAGATATTTTTTCATATTTTGCTAACCATCTATACGATACTTTTATAGATTTTTTAGTTTTTGGATATTTATTTTTTATAAATGATAATAGTGGTTGCCCTAATTTGTATCCTAAATAATAATTTAATACTGATCCAAATACTCCACCGATTATTGATACTAGTATAACTAAAAATATATTCATATCAAATTTAAATGCTAGTATTCCTACAAACGGTAATACTATCTCACTAGGTAAGGGAGCATTTGCATATTCAAGGGCTACTATTATAAAAATACTTATGAGTCCATAATTTATTATAAACTCTTCTATCAATAACTTTAATTCCATTAAATTTATTTCCCCTTATATTATTTATCATGAAAATTATATACTAGAATAATAATATAATAATTCATGTTACTACCCATAACAAAACATCTATTTTTAAACTAGTATCACTTAATACCACATCTGTTGGTTTTCCTTCATCACTGATATTAATAATATAATTGTGTCTAAAAATACCATATATTACAAATACAGTTGTAAATATCATATTAGGATTATCTATATTACTCGCAGAATAAAGCGCATATCAAACTATTGTACAACTTTGAACTACCATAATCATTTGATTTATTATTTCTTCATTATAATCTTTAAGTATCTTTCTATGATCACTTGCACTACTTTTTAAAGTATTTATCTCTTTCTTTTTCCAAGACCTAAATATCTCTCTGTTGTTAAATTTATAGTCTAGGTAACATTTGTACACCTAAGTTAAATATTTTTATAAAACCTTGCCCATTACTTAATATCACTGTAGTCAAAACTATAATTAAAAATAAATTTACACTTTTTATATTTTCACTTTTAATATTCTTACAAAAATGTGCTAATAATATTATTATTGCAAAACCAAAATGTATAGTCATTATATTAGCATTTATTAAATTAAATCCAACAATTCCATGCATAAAAATATTAAATAGTATTATAAATATAAAATATGGTATTAATATTCTAGGTATCCTTGAGATAATATATTTACCATATGATTTTTTATTACTCAATGAATAACTTGCTCCAGTTATAAAAAATACAACTGCCATCTCAAAAAGAAAGAAGGATTTAATTTTAGTTCCAAAATTCGGAAACCAATATAATGTATGTATAAATCCAATGATATACATCATAATTAAACCCCTATATATATCTAATTTTTCATCCCTCATAATTATCCTATATTCTTAACCTCCTATAATTTTTCCTGTACCTAAATTTAAGGTGCCTTATTGAATAGCTTAGAATATATTTAAATTCCAACCTTAATTTATATAAGTATCTGTATAAGCAAATAAAAAGGATATAACTATTATTGTTATATCCATAATTAATTACAATTTTTTTGAAATTTTTGATTTTCTCAAATCATATTAACATCTACTCTAGTAATTATTAAATACTAAAATCATTTTAACATAATTTTCCATGTTTTTCACTATTTTTTACTTTTGCCTTTTTGCTTTATTTAAAGTTTTTATGTCTAATCTTTTAAATATTTATTTCAGCACAAACTATAAATGCTATATATATCAATAGATTGTTTTTTAATGTATCTATATATCATTTACTAGGAATGAGTGATTGTTTTTACCAAACATTTGTTTTAATTTTTTTACCATTTGTTTCCATATTATGATACAATTATTTATAGATAGGAATTTCTATTTGAGATTTTAATTTATTTTATATAGTTTTATAACAGGGGGATTATTATGTTTTTTAATGATATTTTTATGGACAAAGATGTTGAAGGGTCGTACTCTAATAGCTATGATAAGATGATAAATTTAGCTAGTAGGGTTTTTGTTGATGATAATGTGGATGATGATAGGAAAAAGGAGCTTTATTTGTTGCTTTGTTGTGCTTATGGGCAGTTGGATGATTTTGATAATAAAAAGATCTCTATTTAGTTATTGTACTAATACACAAAATTGAACTTTATACTGGAATGAATTTTCATTCCAGTATTTTTACTTTATGCAATCTTTAATTCTTATTCAATTCTATAATTTTTAATACATTTCTTGTTTCATTATTTCAAAGAAGTTTTCCATCATCTAAATGTGCTTGTAACTACATGAAATATTACGATAATAGCTGCTATGGCTATTATACTAGTTTTATACTTAAATAAGTTAACTATAAGCAACTTTAAAAAGAGTATAGACTTTCGTCTATACTCTTTTAGGAAGATTGATGAAATTATATTAAACAAATACTATTTTGTGAATAAGTTATTTATAGTTGACCAAACTTGAGCAGCTATACCTTCACCTATTTGAGTCTTATTTGTTATAGTTGGGTTTTTAGCTTTTATTACTGATTGTTGCTCAGCATTTACAGCATTAGTAGCTAATACTACTGGAGAATTAGTTTGACCAGCTAATACACCTGCAGATAAAGCATCAACTAATCCTTGGTTATCTGATTTAGCAACATATAAGTTTTTCATATTATCAGCTGTAGCAAATTCTTTTATAACTGCAGCATTAGTTCCTTGTCTATCAGCACCTGATAATCTTTCTGTAGCATTAGTCATACCAGCATCTTTTAATTGAGTTTTTATAGATTCTGGAGCTCTATCAGCACCACCTATTATATATGATTTAGCAGCCTTATTTCCTGATATATAATTTATTTGATCTGTACTTAATCCAGTTTTATCATTAGCTAATAATATTGGATTAGTAGCTCCTTTTCTAGCAGCGATCGGTGCTATACTCATAGCATCTGGTTCTGCATATCCACCAGCAACATATATGTCTCCATTTAATGTTGGTTCCATAACTTTAGCTATTGCTAAAGATGTTTGGTATCTATCGTCACCTTGTATTCTAGTTACAGTATATCCTTTAGCTTTTAATTGAGTTTCAACAGATTTAGATATAGTGTTTTCTCCACCTATAACATATACGTTTTTAGCTCCATTAGCTGGTAATACTCTTGCTATTTCTGCCATAGTCTTATCATTAACTTTATCTTTTCCTGTTAATAATATTGGAGCGTTTTTACTTGCAGCAAATGGAGTAGCTGTTAATCCATCAGCTAAGGCAGTTCCTGAAACTAAAACAACATTTTGTGCTGAGTTATTAGCTGTAAATGCAGCTTTACTTACTTGTACCGCTGTATCATATCTATCAGCACCAGCTAATGTTTTTATTGGAGCATTGTTAGTTAATGCTTGTTTTAATGCAGTTAAATCATTGTTGCTTCCTGATATAACTGTTTTAGCAAATGCACCATCAGCTGCATTTGTAGCTACACTATTTTTCATTGCTTCAGTTTTGTCTACTGGGAATGTTATAGTTAATGTACCGTTTGTAACATCACCTATAGTAGCATTTCCTGCTGGAGTTTTTATTGCATTGTAGTCTTGTATAAATTTATATAATTGATTTCCTGCATCTGTAAATCTACCTATTGAAGAATCATATAAGTCTTGTGCTTTATAGTTAGTAGTTGCAACTGCTTTATAATCAACACCATAGTTTCTAGTAGCTTCAAAGTCACTTGGTTGTCCATTTTGAGCTGTTTGTAAGTCTTCTCTAGCAACTTCAAATCCAGTTACTACTGTATTGTCATTAGTAGCAGCTTGTTCATTAGTTGTTACACCAGCTATTACTTGTCCATCTTTATCTAAGTAGCTTCCTGATTTATCTTGAGAATATATAGGAGCTTGTAAGTTAAGTATAGTATCTCCTGTTTTTATAACTAATGGAGTTTTGTTATTTTTTAATGTTAATGATACAGTATTATCATCTACTTTTGTTACATCTTCTATACCTGTATTACTTTGAGCTTTAGCTACTGCAGCTTGAGCATCTGTTACTGCTTTATCTGCTGCTGTTTTTGCTTCTTGCGCTGCTGTTAATTCAGTTGCTGCAGCTGCTGCAGCTTGCTTTTGTTCAGTTGTAGCTGAACCTCCTGCACTTGTTACTGCTTTATCTGCTGCATCTTTTTTACTTTGTGCAGCTGTTACTGCATTTGCTGCATTTGTTGCATTTTGTTGTGCAGTTGCTAGAGCTTTTTGTGCAGCTTCTTTATCTAATGGTGTATTTAATAAAGCTTGTACCTCTTCTTGAGTATATTTTCCTTCTTTCCAGTTAACTATTTGTCCATTAACTGTGTTATGTCCATTATCTATTACTTCTATATTTAAAAATCTATTATCTGTATTATTTAGTTGTGCTAAAGCAACATCTAATTGATCCATATCTGTTAAGTTAGATATGTTATTTTTAGCGTTCTCACATTTTACTTGTATAGTATAAACACATTGTCCTGCTACAGCTTTTGTTAAATTTTGTTTTTCTGAATTTTGATATGTTACATCCTTTAACATATTTGCTTCGTTAGTATACTTAGTGTTTAAAAATCCTTGTATTTCCCCTTTTAATTGATTAACTGCGTTAGCATCAGTAGAAGCTATTACTTGATTATCTAAAGTATCAGCAAAAGCTAAGGCTGGAGCTACTGAAGTTGCCGCACTAACTGCAGCTATTGTTATAGCCATATTTCTTTTTTTCATAATATTTCCCTCCGATTTATGTTATTTTAACATCTCTCAGGTCTTTGTATCTCTCACAAGATTAATCATAGTCCAGGAAAATATTTATTTCAATGATTTTAGCCAATATTTCAAATTTGCGAAGCCCCCTTTTTTCGACATTTTCTAACATTCAAATCCATTTTTTTACATTTTAATTTCTCTATATACTGCCATTACATAGCTAAAGCCATCCCCTTTTTTCGACACCTTTCCCCTTTTTATTTGAAATCACTACATTTTTGAATAAAAGATTCAATTTCTAACTTTATCATTTCAAACATTATTCACAAATATTTTTCTAAATCTTAACCACATTTAACTATTCTTCTTATATGATTAACGCTCATTTTATATTCCCTAGCTAATATAGATGCATTAACTCCATTAAATCTTTTAATAATTTCTTCATTCCTTTTATCCCTTATAGCGCTACTATAAGTTGGAACATATAAACTGTTACCTCCATATAGTTTGCATATCTCTAAATATACTTCTTCACCAACTAACTCATATAAAGCCTCTAAGTCTTCTCTTATCATACTTTCCTCCTGTTTTTTATTATTTTCCTTACTTTTTCCTTCTATTTATATAGTAGTGTCACTAAATGCCTCTTTCCACAAAAGTATTTGAGAAACATATATCCCTTACATAAGTTGTAAACACACATTATAACTACATATAACTTTTCTCACCTATTATATAAGTATAAGCAAGGCAACTTGCTAAAATAACTTAGCTAATTGCTAAGAATATAAGGAGGATTATTATGGCGGTAGTAGTAACTAAAAACCCATCAGGACTTAAATTAAGATATGATTGTGGAAAGGATGATGAAACTGGAAAAAGCATAGTTAAAAGTAAAACTTATGCTAATATATCACCAGATGCACTAGACCAAGATGTATATGATGTTGCAGCAGCAATTTCATCACTTCAATCTAATACTCTTTTAAGTGTATCTAAAATAGACACTAATACCTTATCAGAATAAAATTACTTATTTTATATGTTATTTAAAAAATTTAATTATTAAAATTAGGAGGATATATTATGGAAATAAAAAAGAAACTTGTAATGACTTTTAAAACTTCAAATGGAAAAAATATTTCTTTATCAGTAGATGATCCTAGAGAAAATCTAACTGAATCTGAGATAAAGTCTGCTATGACTTTGGTTTTATCAAAAGGTGTATTTGTTGTAAATGGAGAGGAATTAGCTGCTTTAGTAGATGCTAAGGTAGTTCAAACTGATACTACTGAATACGACTTAGTTGTATAATTAGTTGGAAGAAAACTTGCAAAATCTGATTGCTAATGTTGGCTTTCCTATTGCTCTTTCTATGTATTTATTAGTTAGAATAGAAGGAAAGCTAACTAAACTAACAGATAGTATTAGTGAACTCTCTAAAAATATAGGGGCTGTCTCTAAATAGAGGCTAGCTCCTTTTTACTTTTCCTCTAATAAACATTAATAATTAATAGACTGAAAATGAAGTCTTTTTCCATTGTAGCAATAATGCCTATATCCTGTTTCCCCATCTCTACATTTTGCAACTATTAAATCAACTAGCTTTATTCCATTTTTCCTAGAATTTATAACCTTATCTCTATTTGTACCTATAGCTTTTATAGCATCCTCAAAATCAGAATTAACAGGCTCATGAATATATACTACATTGTTGCTATCATGAAATATAGCCTTACTATCTCTCATTGGTCTCTCTCCCCAAGGTCTAAAGTCCTTCATCTCATCATTTAATTGACTAAGCTGGATAACAGGTATATTAAAATCTAAAGTGATGTTTTTAAGCTCCCTAGACAAACTAGCCACTTCTCTTTCTCTATTTTGCATAGTAGATTCAACATTCATAAGCTGAACATAATCTATAATAACTAAATCTGGCTCTAACTCCCTTATCCTTCTTTTTAATGCACTAATAGTGCTTATCTTATCATTTATATACATTAAGTTTTGGCTAGAGTACTCCTTAAAAGTATCTATAACCAATTTCCACTCATCTTCTTCTAATTGCTTATTCTTCATTTTCTTAGTGCTAATTCCAGTCTTTTTTGTAATATTTCTCATAAATACTTGCTCATTACTCATTTCCCTACTAATAAATAATACCTTTTTCTTTTGAAAAACACAGTTTAACATAATCTGAAGAGCTAGGGCAGTCTTACCAACACCACTTCTGGCAGCAATAGTTGTAAGCTCTCCTTTAAAAAGTCCACCTATAATATTGTCCAAATATTCAACACCAAATTTTATTCCCATATCTTCATCATTTTCTAAATAATAAAGTAAGTTTTCACAAATATCTTTAACACTATCCTTATAGTTTTTCGTATTTTTATTTAAAATTTCCCTCATTCTTTTCTCAAAATTATATACAACCAAATCCATATCTTCATCATCACCTAGGTCTTGAAAAAGATTAGTACAATTTTTGATAATCTCTCTTCTTAGATACTTGTCCTTTAAAATTCTAATATGACTATCTATAGAATAATTTTCTCCAATAGCTACCATATCAGTTAAATAGCTTATCTCTATATTAATATCTCTGTCCTTAAGCTTTGTATATACACTTTGAATATCAATAGCCATATTATTTTTATACAAAACTTTCATAATATCTAAAATATACTTATGAATATTTATAGTGAATAAATCCTCATATAATTCCTCTAACTTAAAATTTAAAGTATTATCACTTATTAAGCTCCCAATAACACTTTGCTCTATATTAATAGCATCAAACTTCTTCATAGTTCCCCCTAATAATCAAATTCAATTTCCCATTCTTCATCAGACACTTCTTTTGAATAATTTAAAATTTCTTCATTCAAATACCCTTCAAACTTATTGCTAAATAAAGTTTCAGGTCTTAAATATTTTTGCATATCACTATACATCCATTGTTTTGACTTAATATCTATAACTTTCTTAAAATCTTCTAACTCAAATCCTTCATTTACCCTTGCCTTAATAAGGCTTTTTGTTTTATTGGTGGTTGGTTTAAAATTCTTTTTACAGGTTTTATTAAAATAAGCAATTACATCAATACATATATTATTTATTTTTTTATTTATATTATCTTTTTCTAAGTTACCTTCTTTAGTTGCACATTTATTATCATTATTAGTATCAATATCTAAATAATCTTTAAAATCCTTATCCCCTAAATCCTTAAAATCACTAATATATAATATTTCACTTAAATTTGTATCATTATCGTTTTTAGTTATTATTTTTGTATCAATTTTAGTATCATGCCTAGAGTCAGTTATATATTTATATATAGAACATTTATTAGTTTTATTGCCTTTAACTACCCTACTAATAATACCTAACTCTACAAAGCTTTTAATTAATCTTTGCACCTTACCCTTAGAAAAACCAAGCTCACTAACTGCCCCACTTATAGTAAATGTAAAATACCCAGCTTCAAGTTTTTTGTAAATATTATTAGCATTAACCCTCCTCATAAGATAATGATTAAATATAATCTTATCTACATCCTTAATTGGATTAAACCTAAGGACTCTAATATTTAACTTACTATACATAAAATCCCCCTTTAAGTTTTGTATTCGTTAATTAGTTTTATTTTTGTTATCTTTAATTAAATTATAGTTCTATTTATGTTAACTTTCAATATATTTTTAATATTTTTTACTAATATTTGTTTTTTAGTTTACACCAACGAAACTTTATACTATACTTTAAGTATGGTGAGGTGGATTTAAAATGACTTTTGGACAAAGATTTAAAGAACTTAGGATTCAAAAAGGTCTAAAACAACAAGAGTTAGTAGATGATTTTAATAAGATATATGGTTATACATTCACAAAGTCAGCAATATCTCAATATGAAAACGACAAGAGAAAGCCAGAAACAGAAGCACTTAGAGATTTCGCCCTGTACTTTAATGTATCTTTAGATTACTTACTATGTATAAATGAAGACAGAGATATTAATATAGATATAAAAGACCAATTTTTAGATTTTGTTGAAGGATTCTTTAAAGATAAAGATATTAGTAGAGATGAAAAGGACAAGCTATTTAAAGAGCTATCTACACTTTATTTTGATTCATTAAAATAGGCTACGCAAAGCGTGGCTAATTTTTCAGCTTAGCACAAAACATATATTCTGTATTTTTACGAACTTTCGCACTATATATACTATTTACTTGGATTTTTGCTTCTTTTGGTTATTTAATGTCATTTTAAACAATTTTAATTATAATAATACAATCAGGGGGATTTTTTATGTTTAGTGAATGTAAGTTTCTTAAATTTGAAGGTGAAAAACCTACTACTAAAGACTTTGATAAGATAATAGAAGTTGCTAGCGTTGTTTTTTCTAGTGATAACTTTAGTGATGAAGAAAAGAAAGACCTTTATATGAAAGTTAGTCTTATGTATGAAATGTATAGATAAAAGCCAGGCATGTGCCTGGCTTTTACTTATATTATTTAATTATACATTTTAACTTTAAAAATATACATTTTTTATATTTTTATCACTTGACCAAGTACACATTTTTTCATCTAATTTATCTTCTTGAGTTATCACTATAGGCTGTTTTTTATTCCCTGCTACTGGTACTATTGATAGTAGATCGTCTTCATCATATACATTTCCTATATATATTTCTTCTATATTATTTTCATCATGTATCTTTTGATCTATTATATATGAAGTTTCATATATACTATTTTCGCCTATTATATCAATTTTTATATTTGGTATTATTAATTTTATTTCATCTACTACTTTTTGTGATATTGTATGATCTTTACCTATTAGGATTATATTTTTAGAATTTCATTTTTTATTTATATTGATATGTTGTCTTTATTGATAAGCATCATTGGTGCGTTATATATTGTGGCTAATGGTGTTGCTATGATTGCATCTACTGTTGATTTTTCGTTTATTAATATTATTGTATCTATTTTTTCTTGTTGGATTTCTTGGCTTATTTTTATTGATGTGTTGTATATGTCTTTATCAGTGAATTATTTTATGTTTATAGCGTTTGATTTTGTAGTCATTAATATTATAATATTAATGTTATAAGCCCTTGTACTTTTTTTAATTTTTATCACCTCCATTAATAATAAATATATATATATATATATATTTATTATTAATAATCAAAACACAATTTATGCTATTGTACCTGCCAATATTCTTTCTTTGTAAGTTACATTCATATGTTTTTATATTAAAATATTTCAATCTTAGTCTACTATATGGCATACATTATATTTTGTAAAAAACTGTACATATTATATATAAAAATAGCTACTACGAATTTTACCTCGTAATAGCTATTATATTTATCTTAAAAATTCAATAATAATACCATTAATATCATATCCAACTTTATATAACTTGACCTTAAGTTCAATACCAATTAGTGCATCCTCTTTCTTATAACTAATTCAACTACTCGCCTTTAATAAAAAAATCCTTGTCACTTAGCAAGCCAACTCTTTGTCCCTGAAGTATAATATAATATCCTTTCTATTTCTAAATTTCATTTTAGAAAGTATACTGCTTATATGCTTTTTAACAGTATACTCTGTTATAAATAATTCTTGTGCTATTTCTCTATTGCTATATCCTTTACTAACAGCGTATAATACTTCTTTTTCTCTCTCTGTTAATAATTCTATATCTGAGTTGTTGCCGCCCAATACATTTGCTAAAAGATCGCTATCATAAAATTTTTTTCCTTTTCTTATACTATTTATCTTATATATAAAATCTTCTTTATTATCTATATTAAGTATATACCCATCTACACCATTTTTTATAGCTTTCTCGCATATAGTCTCATTCTTAGCAAAGTCTAGTACTATAAGTTTTTTATTTTCTATATCTTTTGTAATTTTATCTAGAAATTTTACTTGGCTTTCTTTAATATCTAACACTATATAATTTATATCTATTAGCTTTTTTCTATCTATATCGTTTATACTATTTGTTACTATGTTTTTAGTATGGTAAATAGACCTAAATAAATTATCTAATGATTCTCTAACCATAAAAGATTCTGAGACTATTAATGTACCCATATTTATATTCCTCCCATAAAATAATTTAGAAATAAAAAAACCAGCTATATATAAATTAAAATAGCCGGTTGCACTACTAGCTCCATATATTCCAAGTGCCCATATACAGAATATACTTCAAAGCTTCTTTATTTTGTTTTTTTAATTAATTTAATAATAATATATTTATATATAAATATTATCACAAATTAAATTTTTTTGTACAAAATCTCTTCTCCATTTTATAGTATAAATTCCTATATTATTTCATAAAAATACATTTTATATTATTTATATATATAAATCGTCATTTTTAACTTAAATTATTTATATATATTATTATATCTTGCCTATTTCTTAAATTTAACTTATATAAAATATTAGTTATATGTTTTTTTACTGTATACTCTGTAACCCCTAACCTAGATGCTATTTCTCTATTACTTAGTCCTTTTGCTATTTCATCTATAACCTCATTTTCTCTTATAGTTATATCGTTGTTACAATTAAATTCCTTTTTATTCATTGCCTTTTGAACTACAAAAGGATCATAAAAATTCCCACCAGACATTATCTTATTTATTATGTATCCGAAATCTTCCTTATCCTCTATATCAGTAATATATGCATCAGCTCCATTTCTTATAGATTTTATACATATCTCTTCATCTTTATATAGATTATAAATTATTACTTTTATTCTTTTATTATTTTCTTTTATATTGCTTATAATATTTAAATCAAAATTGCACTTTTCCCTTATATCTATAATAGCCATGCCATACATACCTATATCTTTACTTAAATTTTTAACATCTTTTTCCTTTTTTATATTTATATTTTTAAACTTTTCTTTAAATAAAGTTGATAATGCTTCTTTTAATATAAACGATTCTGAAATTATTAGTATATTCATATTCTTCCCCCCCTTTTTCTACTACATTATTCCACCCAATAGTTTTTTACTAGACCATGGTATATTATACCTAACGTACCAAAAAAAATTACTCTATATATCCATTCACTACTAACCTATGAGTACCAACATATTTAGGAGTACAAGTAATAAGTGTTATCATTTTTTTATTTTCATCTGAATCTAAAACCTCCACCTTATCTGGTGTTACAACTTCCTTACTATCTACTATGTAAGTATATTTTTCATCTAATGTGTGTACTACTATATTGTCACCTTTTTGTAATTCATCTAGATTGCTAAAAAACTTATTTGATGTGTAGTTTCTATGACCTGCCACTGCAAAGTTTCCGTACTGTCCTGGCATTTGAGTTTGATCAAAATGACCTACAGAATAATCTAATGTTTTTTGATCAGTTCCTTCCTTTACTGCAACTTTCAAATCTATCTTTGGTATTTCAAGAATAGCTATAACGTCTTGATTATTATTTATGGTCTTTTCCTTGCCTTTTTCTATTTGTTTACTTTCACTATTCTTATTATTTTGGATATTTTTTTCAAACTCCTTAACTAAATCATTATTATTTTTTTCAACATTGTAGTTTGTATATGCAGTTAATAAAATTATGCCTGCACCGATAACAATTAAAGATTTCCCTATAATTTTTTTCATAGTTTCACCTTTTAATCTCTATTTATAATTATTATAAATAATGCTAATAAAAACATCTCTGCAGCTATAACCATTGGATTTGATAAAAATTGAGCAACATATCCCATCTTAGGTATACTAAATTTAACTTCCCCAATTACATTATCTTTTTTAATAATATCTGGATCATAAACATCATTGTTATCTCCTTTTGTTTTGTATCCCTCATTAGTTATCTCCATAACTCTATGAGTAACAATTTCTCCATTATCTACAAATGTTATAATATCCTCTTTTTCTATATCAACTTTATTTTTATTTATTGTAACCACTAAGTCCCCTGGATAAAACTCTGGTTCCATACTTCCTGATAATACAGTATAGGTTCTAAATCCAATTAGATTAAACATCTTATCACTTCTTGATGTTAAAGCATTTAAAAGCATTATTATTGCAAATACCATAAAAAAGTAATATAAGAATTTTCCTATCTTAGGCTTTATATCTTGTTGTGTTTTTTCAATTTCCATAATTGTCCCCCTTATTTAAAGGAAGAAGAGAATCTCTTCTTCCTTTTTAATTTAAATTCTATTCTACAACAGGCTCTTCACTAGGAGCTTCGACCACTGATGGTTCTGGAGTTTCTGGTTGTGGTATTTCTTCTGGTTTATTCTCTGGTTCTTCCTCTGGTTTAGTTTCTGGCTCTACTGTTGATTCTGGAGTTTCTGGTGATTCTGGAACTCCTTCAGATGGCGGCAATTCCTCACTTGGTGGTACTTCTGGCGTTTCTTCACCTGGTGGCATCTCTTCACTCGGTGGTATTTCACTTGGTGGCACTTCTTCTGAAATTTCTGTTTTTGAGCCAAGCTTAGTCCAATGAGCTGTTAATTTGTCATTCTTATTCTTAGTAATTTCTATTTTATAACGAACTCTTATTAAATTATTATTCTTATCACGTATTCTTAGTTCTAAGATAAGCCAATCATCTCCACCTTCCTTAGTACTAATATTTTCTCTATTTATTTTTTTATCAAAATCTATATTTATTCCATTACCTTCAATTTCAGACTCTTCTGGTTTATTACTGAACTCCCCACTTCCTTGTTCAAAGTTAACACTTTCTACAGTTCCTTGATTTATAATTGATGTGCTTAACTGTATATACAAATCTTCTCTTTCATCGTGAACCCAAGCATTAGTTTCAAATTCACAGCCGCCTTCTGGTTTTGGGTCTACCAATTGGCCTATACTAACACTATTGCCCTTTATATCACTTGCAGTAAAATAACTATGACCAATATATCCACCTGTAAAAAAAACTGCCATGCTCATCCCTACCATAACAAATTTGCTTCTTATATGCATTATTCAACACCTCCTGCATCGATTTGTATAGCATTTATAGTAGTGTTAAAGTCTGCACTTTTTCCTTCTAATGTTTTCTTAACATCATCTGTTATATCACTTCTTATGCCAACAGTGACTGAAACATTAATAGACTCTCCTGGATCAACTTCAACTTTATTTCCATTATTATCAACAATATATGCACTTTGTAATGATAAAAGATCTTTTAATGTAGATACACTATATCCCTGTGGCTTCACACTTTTTCCACCATATGTCATTTTTAAATTACAACTTAATAAATCTAAATCTATTCCACCTGAATTACCTGAAAAATCTATCTCTACATTTTGTTTCAAATCCCCTTTATTTATAATAGAAAAACTTTTAGTATCACTTAATTTATCTTTATTCAGACTAATATCTATTCCATTTGATAAACTAGTGTCAAGTTTCCCCATAGTTATAACCAAGTCATTTTTAGCACTTACTTTGTCACTAAAGTATGAATAACTTCCAAAAGCTCCAACACTTCCTATACTTAGCATAAGTACAGCCCCACTAAGAGTTGCTTTTAATTTGTATTTTTTTGATTTCTTAGCTTTTTTTAATCTACTCATCTATATCATCTCCTTTGTTAGAAGATTTTCTATCTAAGACTATTCCAAGTCCTAATACACCTGCTCCAAGTGCTGTAAGGCTTGTTGCATTTACTATACTTCCGGTTTGAGGTAATTTGCCTCCTAATCCTCCAACATTACTTCCATTATTTCCATTGCCTGGTTTGTTTGGTTTCCCTGGATCTACCGACGATTCTGGATCTATCGGTAGATTTGGATTATCCGGGTCTACTGGTGATTCTGGATCTATTGGTGGATTTGGATTTTCTGGATCTACTGGTGGCTCTGGATCTATTGGTGGATTTGGATTTTCTGGGTCCACTGGTGGCTCTGGATCTATTGGTGGATTTGGATTTTCTGGATCCACTGGTGGCTCTGGGTCTACCGGTGGATTTGGATTACCTGGATCCACTGGTGGCTCTGGGTTTGTACCACCACCTCCACCACCTCCACCACCTCCGCCGGAGCTTAAGTTATATACAACACCTAGGCTAAATATTTTTAATAAGCCTTGAGCGTCATTATTCATTTCTTCATCCATATCTATAGTTAGTATAAATTCTTTTTCTCTATTACCATTTATGCTTACACTTTTATCTAAACTAACTCCATTATCTTTTCCCAATATATCCTTAAGTTTTACACTAACTTGATTTTCTTCATTTCCTGCTTCTTTTATAGTTATAGTTGTATATTTTGCCATCTCTTCAAAAGCTTTACCTAAATCAAGGCCATTTTCTCTTGATTTTTCAATTATATATATTTTTCTAACTGTCATTTTTTTATTTGTATTATTTTTTATGACAAACCTCATAGTTTCTGATGATCCTGGTTTGTATAACCCCGTCGGTTGTTCATATATCTGTATAGTTGCATCTTTGTTGGACTTAGTATTCGCAAAAGTTGGTGCAGTAAATGTTATACACATAATTGAACAAAGCGCTAGGGATTTTAAAGCTCTCTTTATACTTTTCATATAATCCCTCTTTCTAAAAAAGGCATTCTTTTAAATAAGAATGCCTTTTTAATTATTGCAATTTATATTATTTTTTTGCACCTTCTTGTGTAGCATCTATAACATATTTGCTTATATCTTTGTCAAAATTAAAGTTTATGTACTCTTCTTTTTCTTCTCTATTGTATTCATTATCTTGCTCTGGAGTTCTAGAGTTCACTTGAACTTCTATTCTTAAAGTAGCTTTCTTATCTGCGTTTTCGTATTGTATAGAATCATTATTATTTAATTCTTTTAATACCTCATCTCTATTATCTTTTATAGTTATAAATCCATTTGCTATAACACTTTCTAATTCTGATCCTTTAACAGGTTCTCCACCTGTCAATTCTAGATCAGTGTTTATATCTGAATAATTAGATATCGTTACTTCTTTTACAAATTTATCACCTGGTTTTACATTGCCGATAAATTGATTTATAGGCCCCTTTGTACCCATAGCTTCTTTATCACCATGAATTGTACTTTCATATATCCATTCTCCCTCTTCTACTTCTAAATCTAATTTACCCATAGATATTACTAAGTTATTGCTTGCTTCTACCTTATCTGTAAAATAAGCTTTAGTTCCTAAAAAAGTTCCTCCAACTAATAATGCTCCTGCCATCATAAATGCAATAGTTTTATTCTTTCTCATAATATAATTCCCCCCAATAAACTTTATCGTGCTAATCCGTACCGATTATCACAATAATAATGATACTGTACTACTATAAAAAAATATATTGCTCTTAAGAGCCAAATTTTATTACACCTTTGCTATTACCTTTTGGTGTAATTAACATTACTTCTTTTTACTATACCAATAGGTACACTATGGTATACTTAAGTATAGCTTTAATAATATTTCTAATTTATTTTTCTAAAAAAACAATAAAAGTCGGGTATTTAACCCGACTTTTATTTATATTAACTTAACTATTAGAAAAATTAGTACTACCTATATTACTAAGTTCTAGTAATTTATTATACTTTTTTTCTTCTACAGGTTTTGAAAACACATAACCTTGAACTATCTTTACCTTAAGTTCCTTTAACACTTCTATTTGCCTACTATTTTCAACACCTTCACACACTGTTTTTATATTTAAATCGCTTGATAAACTCATTATATGTTTAACTATTGTTTTTGCTTTCAAATCAACTTCTATATCTTGTAAAAGTGATTTATCTAACTTTAATATATCTATATTTAAATCTTTTAATCCACTTAAATTAGAGTTTCCTGTTCCAAAATCATCCATTGCTACTTTTATTCCTAAGTTTTTTATTGCATTTAATTTTTCATTTATATATTTTGTATCCTTTAAAGCTGTTGTTTCTGTGATTTCTATTTCTATAAGGGTGGGATTTATATTATATTTGTTCATGTTTTCTTTTATAGTATTTATTAAATTGTCTTGATAAAGTTCTATTCTTGATAAGTTTATAGATATGGGTACGGATTTTATATTATTTTTTTGTTGAATGTTTAAATTTTTGCAGACTTCTTCAAACACCCATCTTCCTATTGCATTTATGTATCCACTTTCTTCGGCTATGTGTATGAATTCATTTGGGGTTATGATTCCTTTTGTTGGGTGTATCCACCTTATTAGTGCTTCAGAGCCTACTATTTGATTTGTATCTATGTTGTATTTGGGTTGGTAGTATATTTTTAGTTGGTTATTTTTTATGGAGTTTAGGAGGTATTTTTTTAGCCTTTTGTTTTTTCGCTTGTATAATATATTTTTTATGAAATTTTCCTTTTTGTTTTGTATCATGTGACTTCCCCTATTTTTTTTTATGTGTTGATGATTTGATTAAAATGAAGTTCCCTATAATATATAAAATAGCTGTATTTTTGGTGAATGTCAAATATATTTTATAACTTTGTAGATATTTCAGTGCATTACATACAAAAGTATATAAACTTTACTCTAAACATCAATGTTATTAGTTCTAGATAATAATCTTATATAATAATTAGCTCCCCTTGGTATGCAAGAAGTGGAAGTATTATAGACCTTATTTTACGGCTTACAATTCTCTCTGTTTCTGCTTATTTGAAGTTTCTCAGCTTCATAGTTTCATTTGTTGTATTATTTATTGCAGTAGCCGCCATATCTTTAATTCTAACTTAGTTATATTTTAGTTTCTAATTCTTCCATCACTAGCACTTACTGTAAATTATAATCATTTTTCAAGCTCTTTTTTGTAAGGTTCTGCTTCATTAGTAAAATTTAGATTATTAGATGTAAATTCAGCCACTAAAAAATAACGTACTACTTCATTATCCTTGCAAAATAGGTGCAATTCAAGTAATAAAATAGCATACTTTTGATCGTTTATCATATCTCTACTAAAATCCTTTTATGTATAGTGTGCATTCAAATATCACTTAGTTAATAGAAATTTCTCTCACATTAAAAGATATTTATAAAAATATAATTTTAATTATTTATGATTGTACATTTATTTATTTTATAATTTTTTCGATTAAAACAAAGAGCATATATAAAAGCTCATACTATTAAGTATGAGCTTTTTATTTATTACTATTATATACAAAGTATTCAGTTACTATTTTACTAAATTTATAACCTTATTCATTATAGTTTTAGCTATTCCGTTACCTACTTGGTATACATTCTTACCTTGATTTATGTCTTCTAAAACATTCTCTTGAGATTTGCTTAAACTTTCACCAGCTAATACCATTGGAGCTCCCTTTATTGAAGGTGCAGCTGCTAATGCATCTACTAATGCATATGCTTTAGATACATATACATCACCATCATAATTCTTGTAGAACTCTTTTAAAACTTTTGCATTTGTATCTTGTCTATCTTCTCCAGCTATTCTCTCTACATGTGCAACTTTTAAAGCTTTTAATTCTTCTTCAACATTTGAAGTAAGAGTTGTAGTTCCTCCTACTAATTTTACATCACTTTTATTATTTTTAACTAAGTAATCTTTAGCATCTTCAGTAAGTCCATTTACTCCAGATACTATTATAGGAGTTACTTTGTCAACTTCTACTTTAGATGCAACAGAAGCTATAGACATAGCATCAGCTTCACCTTTATAACCTACAACAAATGCATTTGTTGCATGATCTGCAGCTCCTATTTCTTTAGCTATTTTTAAAGAAGTATCTACTCTATCTTCCCCAGCTATTCTCTTAACATTTATACCTTTAGAAGATAATTGCTTTTCTACTTCTTTAGATATTTGACTTTCTCCACCTACTATGTAAACAGTTTTTCCTGCTACTGTTCCGAAAAGTCTTGTTATTTCTTTCATAGTGCTTTCATTTACAGCATCTTTAGCTGAATATAATATAGGAGCTTTCTTAGCTGCTGCTAATGGTCCTGCTGCTAATCCATCAACTATAGCATCTTGACCTACAAGAACCACATTATTAACAGTTCCATCTGTTTTGTTGTTATGTTTACTTATTTCTATAGCAGTTTCAAATCTATCAGCACCTGCTATTAATTTAGCATTTTCACCTGGAGTGTAAGTTTTTAATTTTTCTATAAATGCAGCCATAACTGCTTTACTAGAAGATGTTATAGTTATTTCTGCTAAATCTCCTTCTTTTGTTAAGCTGTCACTTACAGATGCTCTGTTTAAGTTTATATTCTTTACAAATAATTTAACTTCATATTCTTTATCAGCCTTAACTTCTTTTATAACCTTTGTTTCATCCATGTTTTCCTTAGCTAATCTATCATCATTATTAGATGTTGAATAATCATTAGCTTCAAATGTAACACCTGCTAAAGCTTGACCAGCTTCTGTTAAGTCTGCTCCATCAAATAATTCAGAAACTTGCATTGTCTTTTCTACTGATTTAGAAAGTCTCTTTTCTACTGGCTTTTCTGGAGTTATAGCTTCATAAGCCTTATTTTCAAATCCTTTTAACTTACCAGCTACATCCCTAACTGGTTTTGTAAAGTCTAATTCTTTATCTCCATTTCCTAATGTTGCTGTATATTCTACATCTTTAGTATTATCATTTTTAAATTCTAAAGTATATGCTACTTCTTTATCTGATACAACTTTTTTATTAGTAACTACTGTGTATCCTGCTAATGTTACTTTTCCTTGTTCTAATTCTGCTATTTTTCCACCTTCAGCAACGTACTCTGGTATAGCATTAACATACACTTTTCCATTTCTCTCTTCATGTCCACCATCTGTTATAGTAACATCTATTACTTGACCATTTTTCATACCGTTTACAGCTGCTTTAAATTGATCTAAAGTTGCTTGAGTTGCTTCTTGACCAGTTTCAACTTTGTCAACTATAGTCTTTGCATCAAATTGTATTTTGTAAACATGCTTATCTCTCTTATCTCCATTTTCTGCAACGTCTGCATACTTCATGTTGAATTTAGCTTCTACTTCGTCTACGAATGCTTTCATTCCTTCTGTTCTTATTACATCTTCTTGGCTAGTAACTGCAGCAAATGCTGGTGCAGCTGTAGTTGCTGCAGTAGCTACTGCCATCATCATTGCTATGTTCTTTTTCTTTAACATATTCATTTCCTCCCCAACATTATATAAAATAAATTACATCTCTTTTATTTACATTCCGTTTCTCGTATTTCTCACATACTTATATTTCTCACACAAGTAGATGATAATATACTTTTTAGTAACTTTCACCAACTTTCGTTTTACATTTTTCTACATTTATTTTAGTTTTATTGTAAATTATTTATTAAATTTAATATTTTTATATTAAAATACATTTTTTCTACATTTTACTACATTTATTTTTATTTTTTTAATTTTATTTTTAAATGGTATTTTTCATTTTTGTAAATTTTAAATATTTTGTCGTAAACTTTTTATATAAAAAGCACTACTCAAATGAGTAATGCTTTTTGTTTTTCATATTCTTATTATAGTTTTATGCTTTTGTATTCACTTTTATTAATTCTACTTTAAATGGATTTGAAGGATTTTGTGGTGTTGGATATTTTCCTCTAAATATTTTAACAATAATATTTCCCTCTTTATTATTTTCAATCTTTATACCTCTTTGATTAGATGTATTTGCTCCAAAATCAGTTGTTACATCTATTGTAGCTAAAAGTAAGTCCTTTTCTTCTTTATATTCATTATCATTATCTTTATCTACGAATAATACGCTTCTTCCTTCTTCAGTTCCTAAAAGCACTTCTTCTGTTGTTCCACTTGTTGTAAGCCCTTCTACAACTGTTTTATCTCCTGGTAATTCAGTTAATCTTAATAATGATGCTATCGGATCAAATGAACTATCTTCTTTTTTTATAGTATCTATACTCTTTAAGTTTATATTTGTGATTTTAGGAGTAGTATCATTTACCCTTATACTCATTGATGCCTTCTCTGTACCATCTTTATATACTCTTATAGTTGCACTTCCTTCTTTTTTAGCAACTAAATTTATATTTCCATCTGTGATACTTGTTGCTTTTTGAGTTTGTTTAGATACTGTTGGTTCTATAGCTACAACATCTTTGTTTGTTGATGTTACTACAAATCCTTCTTTAGGTATAGTCCCTGTCGTATGTATATTTATATTTTTTTCTTCGTTTACTAAATAACTTCCATTATATCCATTAAGCTTAAGTGTAAGCGTGTTATCTGCTTCTTTCCCATTTTTAGTATATACATCTAATGTAGAATCTTTTCCTGTTGGTAATTCTAATCTCCAACTAGTTGCTTGTGCTGCCTTTGATACATACACTCTTAAAGTTGCTAATGTTTTATCGTCTTTCTTTATAGCTAAGCTTCCGTTTAAGTTTTCAACTACGTCAGCTCCATTTACATTTATTTTTACTTTCCCTTCTACATCACTTTTTCCTGTAGCAGGTACAGTAGCTACTGTTTTTCCTCCAGATTCTATCTTTTGCTCTGAATTTATTAATGTATAATCTACATAAGGATCGCTATACTGGTCTTTTATAGTTGCTTGAACTTCACCACTCTTATTTGCTGTTAGGTATATTGTACTATTTGATAATGATACACTTGATACCTTACGAGCTTCTGATACTACTGTTATTGTAAATGTTTTACTTACATTTCCATTTTTTATAGTTATTTGAGCACTTCCTGTTGAGTTAGCTATTAACTTATTTTTATTAACTCCACTATTATTTACACTTACTACTTCTGGATTTGATGATGTTATTGCAAAGTTTTCTGATGTAGGCAATTTAGCTGTATTATTGTTCATATCCACGACATCTATATCTACTATACTTGCACTTTCTCCTACAACTAATTTATTACTTTTTATTTTTACATTATTATCTAATTTTACATCAAATGCTTTTATTTCTTTATATTGTGTTGATTTATCAGTTACCTTAACCGCTTTTAATCCTGAACGTATTATTGTCGAACCTTTTGTTAATACAACTTCATAATCAAAAACTTCATTTAAATCAAATGGTGTTGACTTTTTATCTGGTATATTAGTTCTTAATTTTCCATCTGTCGATTTTGTATCAGATGCACTTGATGATTTATAGAATACACTTTGACTTGATTTAAATTCTACATTCCAACCTAGTGCTTTTAATTCTTCTACTGTTCTTTTTTGATTTCCATTTACCGTAAATTCTAAATATTGTATAGCTCCATTAGCTCCTGTTCCTATCTCAGTTGTTGCAGCTTCTACACTAGATATCTCTGAGTTATATGTAAAGCTATGACTAGTAGTATTTCCTAAGTTGCTAGTAACTCTAACTGTATTAGTTCCATTACTAAATGCATTAGCAAATTCTACAGTAGCTTCTGTACCTGTACTATTAGCAGTATAAGAAACAGTAGTATTTCCACTTATAGAAACCTTTGATTTATCTATTCTATTTAATTCTCTTCCTGTTATTTTTATAGTTTTATAATTAACTAATGTCACTCCAGTTACTTGAGCTTCTGGATCTTTTTGAGTATCCTTTATAGCTTGTATACTTGCAGTTGGTATACCATTTCCAACCTCAGTTATCTTTGTAAATTTCTTACCTTCTAATAATACCTTTTGATCGTTTGATAAGCTTTTTCCAACTATCATAACAGGATCTTGATTATAAGCTGCTAATACACCAACAGCTAAAGCATCTGCTATTTCATCTGCTTTATTTACTTGACCTGATTTTGTCACATATATATTGTCATAAGTGCTAGATTTGTAGAATTCTTCTACAACTTCAGCATTAGTTTCTTGTCTTCCTGTTCCTTGTAATCTTTTCTTAGTTCCTGGTAATGAGTTTTGAGTTGTGTTCGATACTGAACTTGTTCCCCCTATTACATAAGAAGTGTTTATACCCTCACCATTTATATATGCCTTAGTATCTGCATCTAATCCATTTTTTGGGTGTGCAAGTATTATTGGCATTTTATTTTGAGCTGCAGGTGCTGCCACACTTACTGCATCTGCTAATACTTCTCCATTAGCTACAGCTATCTTTGATATATCTGATATCTTATCAAATTCTTTTGCTACTTTTAAAGAAGTTTCATATTTGCTATTTCCTGCTATTCTATTAACAGTTATTCCCATAGCTTGGATTTCAGATTTTACAGAATCACTAACTGATGCTGTTCCACCTATTATATCAACTGTTTTTATTCCTCTTCTAGTTAATTCTTTCTTTGTGTCTTCATTTAATTTGTTATTTTCAGTCATTAGTATTGGAGCGTTTTTTAAAGATGCGTATGGAGTTGCTGTTAATGCATCTACTATTCCTTTTTGTCCATTTACTACTACTGCGTGTTTTGATGTTGAGCTGTAGTTTTTACTTATTTCTACTGCTGTTTTATATCTGTCATCACCAGATATTTTACTTGATGTTACACTAGCTCTTGGCTCTTGTGCATTTGCTTCTATTGCAAATGTAGATGCTAATGTTGTTGCAAGCATTGTTGTCGCCATAACCTTAGCTATTATTCTCTTTTTTCTCTTTAACATACTTCTCACCTCATGTTATTTTGGGATTTTTATCCTTTTATGAATTTAATTGTATAATAGTTTTAGTTTTTTATCAATACATCTTAAAATCATTATACTTTTAAATGTATATTTATTTTTCAATTAACTTAATATAATAAAGAAAAGAAGGCTCAAAATGATTTGACCTTCTTTTCTTTATTCATTATATTTTAATATGTATCTATTTAAGTTCAACTACTACTTGGTTACCTGCTAATGAGCTATCAAATTGTAATTCTAATCCTGTTGCATCTTTAGGTACTTCAACTACATATTCTCCAGTCATTTTTCTTCCTGGCCCTATTGTTCCATCTAGTTGACCATTAGCATTTTCTACTATAGTTTGTTTCATAGCTCTTCCATCTTTGTCTACTACTTTAAACATTAGCACGGATGATACAGTTTGCTCTTTATCTGATATATTTTCAACTGTTGCATCTACGTATAAAAATTCGTTACCTTCTTGTGGTTTTATAAAGTCACTTCCATTTGTAGTTTTTACTTCGTTTACTGTTATTTTAAATTTATCTAATTCAATAGTATCTCCTATATTGAATACTTCTTCTTTATTACTTTTTTCTTCTTTTGTTACTATAGGTTTATCTTCTGAAACTAATTTTGGTTTATTTGAACCAGATCCTGCAATTGCAGCTATTATTATTACAACTAAAACCCAAAACCATATCTTTTTATAAAATGGTTTAGAATTTTTTGCCCCACATTTAGGACACGCTTTTGCGTTAGATGCTATTTCATTACCGCAGCTTTTACAATTTATTAATTTTGCCATTATATAATCCTCCTACAAGTTGTATATATTTTTAAGTCCAAGGTATATTATACATATTCTCTTTGTCGTTTTTTGTCATTCATTGTTAGAATTAGAACTTTTTTATAATTCTTTCTTAATAAAAAAGGAACATCAATGAAGTCCCTTATTTGTATTAATATATTTTAGTTTAAATCTATTATTGTGCATCCTTTAGTGATGTATTCCAGATTACACCTACTTTTTCAGTTTCAGTTTTTCCATTTACATTAACGTCTAAAGTAAGTTCCATAGTTAGATATTTTATCTCCATGTCGCCTAGTATTGTACTTCTTTTTATATTCGTTTCTTTGAAAAATTTTGTAAGTCCAAGTATATCTATATCTAGACCATCTAAATTAATTTTTTCACCTGACTGTGTAGATATTTTATTTAATACTCTATCACCTATAAATGCTTCTAATTCTTTTTTATTAGCTGTATTAGATGTAGTATAATTAATATTATATTGTGGTTTATCTTTACCTACACGATTCACAATATCTAATCCTTTTATAGTAACTTGAGCATTATTTTTTGTATTTTTATTTAAAACTATAGAATTTAATACTCTATAATTATCCTTTATAAAACTTCCATTCATATTTTGTGGTTGATCTTTAACTAAGCTATACTGTAATGACTCTATATCAGTAATATTTGGTATTAAATCAACATCTATTGAAGATTTACAAATAATTTCACCATTAGTTAATACATTCTTAGGGTCATATTTTGATTCGATAATAGGCTTTACATCTGGTTTTACAACGTATACATTTATTTTTCCAGGGTATGAATTTTTCGGTATTGTTAGTGAGTTTAATTGCCCATTTTCTTGTGTATAGCCAATTTCAGCATTCATTATTGCAGGATTTGAACTTCTACCTACTAGATTTCCATATACTTCGAATCTTCCTAGTGCAATGTCTTTACCTTCATAGTATCCACTATCTTCTGCTCCTGTTTCAATATATATAATTTGATCATTCAGACCCTTAAAGCGTTCAAATTAGTATTTACTTTTCTTCCAGTTTCACCATAATATACATTATCACTTAGAGCACCAAATTCTGTTGTTAAATTAGCTCCTTTTAGCTTATATATCACTATCTCCTACTTGTTCTACATCTAAAACTGTTCTAGTATTTACAAATTCACCATATTTATCTATTTTAGGAACATTTTAAATTCCATACCTTTTAATTCAAGAGCTTCACTATTTTCATATTTTATTGTAATTTCATCATTTTGTTATTGCTATTATCTTTTATTGCATTAGAATTTATTTTTATAACATTATTTGCTTCTAATTCTCCACTAAATAGTGTCACTAATTTATTTTCCTTTGTATATGCTGTTTTTTCTATATTTATTGTACTTTTAGCTTCATTATTTGATATTACGCTTATTTCATTTGATATATTATTTACAGCACTATTTATATTTTCATCTATTTATGTTTATTAAAGTAATAACTATATATCTAAGATTTCTTTTATATATGGTATAATATTTATTTGGACATATTAATTTTACAAGGAGTTGACATTTTGAGAGACAAAAAACTAGATATTTATCGCGGTCTTATAATGATGTATGTAGTCGGAGTTATACATACTCTATTTTGGTTCCCTGTTTCTAATCACGTTTTAAAGTCACTTTTCTTATTTGAAATGGCTGTGGTATTTTTTATTACTGGTGCTAGTTATTCTCTTAGCTCAAAAAAAAGCTACATTAAATACCTTATATCTCGTGTTCCAAGGGTTATAGTTCCATATCTTATTTTTGGACTATTTGTTATTTTCATTCAATATATAGCTTATATTTTAGGAACTTCTATTACTGATTCTCCTATAAATATATTTGTATATGATACACTACATCCTTTAAAGAAACCTGGGATTTTCATACCTTTTATTACTTGGCATTTATGGTTTATGCCTGTGTACTTATTGTTAGTACCTTTCATACCCCCAATGTTTAAGTTATTTGAAAGTCTAAAAGGTATTTTTAAATTTATCCCTTTATTATTTATTGCAATATTAGTATTCTATTTTGAAAATACTACTCTTAATATTGATTTTAAAAGTGTTATTTTCTATGCTTTTTGGATTTATACAGGATTTTTCTATACAAAATTTAAGGATGTTAATATTTCAGTAGTCAAAAATATAGCTATATCTTCGATTCTTTTTATAGCTTTAGTTTTAATTGTTAAGAGTGATAGATATGTTTTAAATATGTCTACTAATAAATTTCCTCCAAATTTTGCATTCCTAGTTTTTACTATGACTGCTTTTAGCTTTTTATATATGTTTAGAAAAGTTATATTAAAATTTGGGGATTTACCTTATATAAGAAATATTGTTGATATTTATAGTGCTTATGGTTTTACCCTTTATTTATATCAACCTTTTACTTATTTATTACTACAACCTATTTATCTATATTTATTTAATTTAACTGGATACAACTTTGTTTTAAGATGTGCTTTAACTCTTATAAATATTGTTGCTGTTATTTTAATTAATATTATATTTGCCAAAACTTTTGGTAGGTTTGAGAATTTTAAGCTTAAATTTAATTCATCTAATGTAAATATAAAAAATAATATGGATATGAAAAAAGCGTCATAATTTTATGACGCTTTTTTTTTAAATATTATTACTTTACTTAGTACATAGTTTAGTACTATTACTAATATGTTTGTAAATATCTTTGTTATAAAGTCATTTATTCCCATCGTATCTATCATCACATACATTAATATCATTTCCATTACACCTGATAATAGTCTACAACTTACAAATGACGTAAATTCTTTTATTAAAAATTTTAGCTCTGTATTATTACTTTCAAATACAAAAAACTTATTTGTTATATATGCAAATATTACTGCTACTATCCATGCTATTATATTTGCTACCATATAGTTTAGTTCTATTATTCTTGTTAATCCTATATATGTAGCTATATTAACACCTACTGTTAGTCCCCCAAAGACTAAATACATGATGCTTTCTCTATACTTTTTTAATATATCCATATTATTCTCCTATTTAGTATTTAACCACCAATTTTTAATACTGGTGGTTAATGGTTATAGCTATGCTTTTTGTATATATTTATGATTTATTTTTTCTTTTATACTTCCATCTTTTTTGTTTACTAGATATGCATTTTTTACTAGTTCAAACATTGGCATATCGCTCATTGAATCTGAGTATGAATATGAATTTTCATAGTCTATTTCTATATCTAGTTTATTTAATACTTCTTCAATTCTTTTTACTTTCTCTTTCCCTTTACAGTTGTTTCCTATTATTTCATTTTTATATCTATTATTTTCATATAATAATTCTGTACCTATCACTTCATCTGCATATTTATATTCTTTGAAATATTTCATATATGCTTTTGGTGATGCTGTTATCATTATTATTGTTGAATCTTTTTTTGATTTTTCTATTATGTCTTTTATATTTTTATTTATCTTAACTTTTAATTTTTTATCAAAAAATTCTTTTAATTCTTCTTCACTAAAGTTTACTATTGGGCTAAATACAGCTTCTTTTGCTTTTTTCAAGCTAGTTAACTTTAATGCATACCCTACTAGAGTTATAAATATATATGGTATTTTTATTATTGTTTTTAATGGCTTTGTTTTTAGTGAGTATAGTATAAAGTCTATCATACTATCTGTATTTATTACTGTATAGTCTATATCTAGTAATAGTACTTTCTTTTTCATATACCCTCCTACATTAATATTAATAGGCAACTTAATACCCATAATATCACATTTATTTGTAGAGTTCTATCTTTTAATACTACATCAGTTGGGTTTCCTTCTTCTGTTGTATTTATTATATAGTTATATCTAAGAACTCCATATACTACAAATATTGTTGTATATATCATTTGAGGTTTATCTGGATTACTTGTTGAGTAAAGTGCATAACATACTATCACAGAACTTAATACTACTCCCATCATTTGGTTTATTATTTCTGGATTATACTCTTTTAGTATTTTTCTATGTTCTCCTGCTTGATTTTTAAGTCCTTCTATTTCTTTTTTTCTTTTACCTAGCCCTAAGTATAAAGATAAGAAGAATGTACATAATATTATCCAACTTGATAATTCTACTCCTATTGCTACACTCCCTGCACATACTCTCAATATAAATCCTATTGCTATTGAAAATACATCTAGTAGTACTACATTTTTTATTTTAAATGAATATAATAAGTTGTTTATTAAGTATATAAATATTATGGCTGTTAGTTTTAAGTTTATTTTTGATGATAAAACTAGTGCTACTGCTATTAATCCAATTAACAATACTACTGCATTTTTTATTTTTATTTTCCCACTTGCTAGTGGTCTTTTACATTTTTTAGGATGTAATTTATCTTTTTCTATATCTACTATATCATTTAGCACATATACAGCTGATGATATTAGGCAAAATGATATAAATGCTATTATTGTTTTATATATTAAATCTAAATTTCCTATGTTATTTGAAAATATTAATGCTGCTACTACAAATAAGTTTTTTATATATTGATGTGGCCTCATAAGCTTTATGTATTGACCTATTATGTTTTCTTTTTCTCTACTTTCCTCTAAAGAATTTTCTATCACTGAGTTTTCCATATACTTCCCCCTTTATATTTTATTTAGGATAATTATTTATCCCTATTTCTAATATTTGTAAAAATCCTTGTATGTTGCTTATTATCATAGTTAATAATACTACTACTAAGAATATAATGAATATTTTTGTATATTTTTTAGGTAAAGATTTTGCGAAATAAGCTAAAAGTATTATTATTGCAAATGAAAAATATATAGCCATTATGTTTGCATTTTTTAAGTTATATCCTATTATTCCATGTAATGTTATATTCGCAAGTATTGCCCCTAAACATAATTGAGGTATTCTTTCTTTATAATGTTTTATACCTCCTATTATTGCACATACAAATAATACTAAAAATAATATGAAGAATAGTAAATTTGGAAGTCCTTGTTGTAAAAACATCCCATTTTCAAATTTTGCACTAGGAAAATACATTGTTGGGTATAGTAATCTTACTAATGTCATCTTTAGTTTTTCAAACATAGGTATTACTTGTATAAATTTTGTATCACTTTTGACTATATCTTTTACCATGAAAAAGCTATTATATGCTCTTGATGATACGATAATTGCATATGTAGCTAATACAAATACTCCAATATGCTTTACTATTTTTTTTATGTTTATTTTAAACTCTAATAATAAGTTTATTCCATACATATATATATTAGTAAGAGTCATTCCAAATAGAGGTATTGCAGCTATATCTATCCAGTATGATTCTTTATTTTTAAGTTTATTTACTAAGAATACAAAGAATACTAATGATAACTGGCCATATATAAATCTCTCTACATTCATAGTCATAAATATTTGAGGGAATGAAAATACCATCATACTTATTATTAGTGCTAGTATTTCCCTTTTTATATTTAATTTCTTTATTGTACTATATACCATTGTTATTGACGCTGAGCTTACTAATATTTGTAATAGTATTAACCCCATACCATATACATGGTTAAACCCTATATTAAAATTAGTAGCTATGTTCGTACTCAGTAAATGTATTGGATATCCAATTAATGATACTATCTGCATGAATAGTATATGTTTACTATTATCCTGCGCTAACGCAAATGTATTCCAATTAAACAATACACCCGTATCTGTATCTAATAATACATCATACGTATTATTTGTATCATAGAATATTGTTGTTTTTGAATAAAATATTATAGCTATTGCTAAATATATAATTGCTACTGATATAAATAACAATATCTCTGATTTATGTTTTGCTATTTTTTCTGTCAAAGTTTCCACTCCTTTTTGCATAAGTTTATAGCTTGTTTATTATACCATATAATCCCTATTTTTATATATGAAAAAAGGGATGTATTTCTACATCCCCTCTCCAAAATCAATTATCACTCCATTTTCATCTATTATTACTCCATTACCTACTACTGTGTTTCTTTCCATCTCTCCATATTCATTAAAGTAATAGCTTTTACCATCTATCTCTACTATTCCTTTTTGAAGCACTCCATCACCATTAAAGTAGTATGTTTTTTCATTTATATTCTGCCATCCTGTTCTAACTGTTCCATCAAATCCGAAGTAATACATATTTCCATCTAGTTCTTCCCATCTTTGTTGCATTGATCCATCTGGATTAAAGTAATATTTTTTACCATCTATTATTTGCCAACCAGTTCTTACTACTCCATCATTTCCAAAATAATATTTATTTCCATCTAACTCTTGCCAGTACCATAATGATACTCCATTTAGTGGATTTAAATAGTATCTTTTACCGTCTATTACTTGCCACTTTATTTTCATTACTCCGTTATTATCAAAGTAGCTTCTTCTACCTTTTACGACTTCTTGCCATCCTGTTCTCATTATTCCATCATTTCCAAAGTAATATTTTTCATTACCTACTGTTTGAAGTCCTGTTCTTAACACTCCATCTGGTCCAAAATAATATTTATTACCATCTAGATATTGCCAATTCCAAAGTGCCACTCCATTTAATGGATTTAAGTAATATTTTTTTCCATCTATTACTTGCCACTTTATTTTCATTACTCCATTGCTATCAAAGTAACTTTTTCTTCCCTTTACTACTTCTTGCCATCCTGTTCTCATTATCCCATCATTTGCAAAGTAATAGCTATTTCCATTTAAGTTTTTAAGACCTGTCTGCATTACTCCATTAGCATCAAAGTAGTATTTTTTTCCTGATATTGTCTGCCATCCTGTTACTTTTTGTCCTTTAGAGTTGTAGTAATATTTTTTTCCACCTATAGTTTGCCATCCTGTTTTTATTTCATTTCCATCAGTTAAACTTATTTTATAGCCTGCTGCTATTTGTTTAAAGCTTTGATCTGTATACTTTATTATTACTTCACTTTTATTTGGTATTTTTTCAAATAAATCTCTAATTTCCTTGTTGTGCATTCTTATACATCCGCCTGATACATGTTTACCTATTGAGCTTTCATTATTGTTTCCATGTATTCCATATGTTGTTCCATAAGTTAAGCCTACTTGAAGCCCTAACCATCTATCACCTAATGGATTTCTAGGATCTCCTCCTGGTATCCCCCCTGAGTAATATGGTCTATTTTTAATCTTATTTACTATTTTAAATTTTCCTTGTGGAGTTGGTGTACTTTTTTTGCCTGTTGCCACCATGTATTCCCTAACAAACTTATTATTAACATAATATCCCATCCTATTAGTTTTTGAATTTATAACTAATAGATGTGTACTCGCTGCTTCTATGTTTATTATGTTTATAAAAGAAAATGCTAATATTAATACCATTGTTGATATTATAGATATGTATTTTTTTAGCTTTTTTTTCACTCTTATTCCTCCCCCCTGATTTCTAATATATTGCTTGAATTACTTAGTTAGACTTATTTAAAGGGGTTTCCTTTAGTGTTATTAATTGCTATTTTTCCTTGTTTTTTCATTTACTTTTATTTTATTATTTTTATTTCATTATTTTTTGTTATGAAATTAAATTTTTTATTACTTTGTATATATATTTGTATATATATTATTACAATTAAAAATCCAATTTGCTAATTTAACTAATACTATCTAAATGTTTTATATAAAAAATCCCTTGAAATAATAACTATATTATCTCAAGGGACTTTTTACTATTATATTTTTAATATATAATCTTAGTTTTTACTTTTACAGTTTGATTTTTTTATGTTTTTTATAAATAGTATTATTACTATTCCAACTACTAATACTGTTGTCACCATTACTATAGTATTTATAATTCCGCCACTTGCTAATACTTTGTTTCCTATAAAGTATCCTCCACCTATTAATACTAAGTTCCAGAAAAGTATTCCTATACTTGAATATAGTATAAAATACCATACATTCATTTTCACAGTTCCAGCTACTAATGAAATAGCTGTTCTTGCTACAGGCACAAATCTAGATAACATTATAGCTGATTTATTATATTTTTTTATAAAATTATAAGATGCTGAAAGAGATTTTTTAGTTTTTGGAAACTTTTTTCTAATATAATCTAAAAGTCCATCTCCAAATTTTGCTCCTAACCAATAATTTAATAAAGATCCCACTATTCCCGCTATTGTTGTTGTTATAAGTATAGTCACAAAATTTATATCATATGATGCTCCTACCATACCTATAAGTGGTAGTACTACTTCACTAGGTAGTGGAAAATTTGCATATTCTAATGCTACTAATAAAAACATACTTATTAATCCATATTCTCTAATAAAAACTTCTAAAAACTGTTCTAAAGCCATTGAATCTCTCCATTTATAAATTTAGTCAGTTTCTATTATACATTATTACAGTTTCTATTAGTAGTCATAAATGGTTAGATTTTCTATATTTTATAATAACTTATGTTATTTTATATTTCAAAATATAATTCATATGTTTTGTATTCATCACTTTGATTAATTATTTCGTAGTTATTGTTTATATAATCTTTCTCTAAATTTTCTCCTAATATTATTTTATTTTTAGGTGTATTTACATCTTCTGTTATTTTATTTTCAACATATATAGAAGGGATCTTGCTGTATATAGTATCACTTGATTTTATTACATTTTCATCATTTAAACTATTTGTCACCCTTCCTTCTAATATAAGTTTTGATACACGATTTTTAATATAAGATTCATTTAAACTAATTGTAGATTTATTACTCTTTCCTACAATATTATCTACTTTAACATTTGAACTTGAAATACTTATAGCTGGTAAAATTTCCGATTGTGTTTCTATATTCATATTTTTAAGCTTTATATCTGAACACATTTGTATAGATATAGATTCTTGTCTTGATTTTATATTAAAATTTCTAAGCTCTACTCCATCATGACCTATAAATATTCCTGGATTTTGCAAACTTAGTGTTTCTATACTATAATTTTCTTCACCATTACTTCCATCTATAGTTACTTTACTATTTATATTTAAATAGTTGTTTGTTGCTATTTTAATATGATTTTCTAGTTTTATTATAGTTTCCTTGTCTTGTGATGCTATTTTTATATACTTTCTTATTTCATCTTCATTTTTTACAAATGCTATATTTTTATCTACTCCATCTAAGTTTTCTATTATTATATCTTCTTCTATGATATTGCCATATTTATCTTTTATGCTTTCTTTTTCTATTATTATCTTACTATCTTTACCTACAATTTCTTCTTGTAATTTTATTATTAGGTTGTTGTTATCTATTTTTACATCATCATATTTACTTAATTTAATATATTTTACTTCATCTAAAGTTGTATTAAAATCTTTATTTTCTAATTTTAATATACAATTAGGATCTACTTCTATTTTTATTTTTTCTTTTATATAATCTACATTGCTATCTATGTCTTCATCAAATTCTATGTTTATTATTCTCTTTTCATTATCAGTACTATGATTCACATAATTCGGTGCTAATTTATCTTCTATCTCTAGAGGTGGTTCTATTGTTGTTGGTGGTATTAATTCTTCTGGTTCTGTTGGTGGTTCTATTGGCGCTGGAGGTATTGATTCTTCTGGTTTTATTGGTGGTGTTGGTTTTGATGGTTTTGTAGGTGGATTTACTGGTTTTGGTGGTTTATAATTTTCTTTAATACTAATTAGTTCATTCTTTGCATTTTTATGTATCCCATACCCAACTTGTACAAGTTCTTTTATTTCTTTTCCTTTTAGCACTTTTTTTTGAGTATTGTCAATACTCTTGCCTAATACTACAATAGGAGATTGTTCTTTTGTAGCTAACGGTGTTATTAATACTCCGTCTACTAAATCTTCACTATTTCCTTTACAGTAATATAATTTATTTAATTTATCAGGATAAAATTCTCTTATTATTTTCCCATTAGTTTCATATCTATCTTTACCACTTATTCTTTTTGGATTTGGTAGTTTTTTAAATATTTCATTACATATTGAATCTTCCCCTCCTATAACATAAGTCTTATCTATATACTTATCTTCTATCCATCTATAACCATGTTCTATGTTATCTCTTTTTGATAATATGATTGGGATATTTTTACTTCCTCCTACTGGTGCTATTGATATTGCATCTACTAAAGTTTCTTGTCCATTAACAACTATTACTTCATCACATTTTTCATTGCTTGTGCTGTTTATTTTATTTGCTATTTGGACTGACGTTTCATATCTATCTTTTCCATTTATTCTTTCAATTTCTAAGTTATTTTCCTTAAGCTGATTTTCTACGTTTTTATGAATTACGGATTTCCCACCTATTATATATACTTTTTCTGTTTCTAGCCTTTTGATTTCTTCTATTGTTTTATTATCTATTTTGTTATATTTAGTTAGAAGTATTGGTGAGTTTATTTGAGATGCTAATATACTTGCACATAGCATATCTGGAATTGACTTTGAATTTACTATTATTACTTCTTTAGATATTTTAAAATTCTTAGATATTTCTATAGATGTTTCAAATCTATTTTCTCCTCCTATTACACATTCTGATGCATATATTTGTATGGGGATTAGTGTACTTACTATTGTTACTAAACTTATGAATTTTTTTATATCAATCTCTCCTTTTAATTATTTTTATTTTACATTATTTCCTTTTTGTGCTTTTTTATAATAAATTTTAAACAAAATTTCATCTACTTAAATATTTATTTTCTTTGTAATTAAAAAAGCTATTTTAATATGTTCTACATAGAACCTATTAAAATAGCTTGTATACTATTCTTTGCCAATTGCTACTTCATCAAACTTTTTTACTTCATATCCATTTGGATTATTACTTTGCCATCTCCATGAATCTTCACACATCTCTTCTATTCCATACTTAGCTTTCCATCCAAGCTCTTTTTCTGCTTTTGAAGGGTCTGCATAGCAAGTTGCTATATCACCTTCTCTTCTTGGTGCTATTTTATATGGAATTTCTTTATTACTTGCTTTAGAAAATGCCTCTACAAGTTGTAATACACTATATCCTTTCCCTGTTCCAAGGTTGTATGTAACTAAACCTGGATTTTCATCTAGTTTTTCTAGTGCTTTTACATGTCCATATGCTAAGTCTAATACATGTATGTAATCTCTAACTCCAGTTCCATCTACTGTATCATAATCATTTCCAAATACATTTAAATATGGAAGCTGACCTACTGCAACTTTAGTTATATATGGCATTATATTATTTGGTATTCCAACTGGTTCTTCACCTATTCTTCCGCTCTTATGTGCACCTATTGGATTAAAATATCTAAGTATAGCTATATTTAAATCTTTATCTGCATAGCATATATCTCTTATCATATCTTCTATTATTAATTTCGTTCTTCCATATGGGTTTGTTACTGATAGTGGGAAGTCTTCTTTTATTGGGCAAGTTTTAGGACTTCCATATACTGTTGCTGATGAACTAAATACGAAGTTTTTAACATTATATTTTTTCATAAGTTCAAATAGGACTAGTGTAGTTATTAGATTATTTGAATAGTATTCAATAGGCATAGATACCGATTCTCCTACAGCCTTAAGTGATGCAAAATGTATTATGGAATCTATATTATTTTCTTCAAATACCTTATCCATCTTTTCTTTATCTGTAATATCTATTTCATAAAATTTTGGAGTTTTACCACTTAGCTCTATTATTCTATTTACAACCTCTTTGCTACTATTACATAAGTTGTCAACTATTATTACTTCATGGTTTTCTTCCAATAGCTTTATTACAGTATGGCTTCCTATGTACCCAGCACCACCACTTACTAAAACTGCCATATTCATCACATTCTTTCTCTAATATTTTTTATTTTTAAAGCCTAGTCATAATATTTTTGCATAAATTTATGTCTAGGCATACTTAATAGTTTAAATATATATTATTGTTTTTAGTCTTTGTTTTGGAATTTAAATATATAAACTATTACTCTTTATCTGATGCTACTTCTTTATCTGATACTAATTCTTTTTTATCTTCTTCATTTACTATTTTTCTCATGTAGTTCATTAAATCATCTCTTAAGTTATCTCTTTTTAAAGCAAAATCTATAGTTGCTTCTAAGAACCCAAACTTATCTCCTACATCGTATCTTCTTCCTTCAAAGTTGTATGCATATATTGCTTCTTGGTTTCCTAAAGTCTTAAGAGCATCTGTTAATTGTATTTCTCCACCTTTTCCTGGCTCTTGATTTTCAAGTATATCAAATATAGCTGGAGTTATTATATATCTTCCAAGTATAGCTATGTTTGATGGAGCTTCTTCAACAGCTGGTTTTTCAACCATGTCCTTAACTTTATAAACTCTATCTTCTATGTGTTTAACATCTAATATTCCATATTTACAAGTATCTTCTTTAGCAACTTCTTGTACTCCTAATATACTTGTTTTGTACTCATCATAAGCACCTATTAATTGCTTTAAACAAGGAGTTTCATTGTCAACTATATCATCTCCTAAAAGTACTGCAAATGGTTCGTTTCCTATGAAACTTTTAGCACAATGTATAGCATGACCTAATCCTTTTGGTTCTTTTTGTCTTATATAGTGTATATTTACCATATTAGATATATTTCTTACCATTTCTAACATTTCAGTTTTTCCTTTTTGCTCAAGTTCAAGTTCTAATTCAACAGACTTGTCAAAATGGTCTTCTATTGACTTTTTATTTCTTCCTGTTATTATTAATATTTCCTCTATACCTGATTCTATTGCTTCTTCTATTATATATTGTAAAGTTGGTTTATCTACTATTGGTAGCATTTCTTTTGGTTGAGATTTTGTAGCTGGTAAAAATCTTGTTCCTAATCCAGCCGCTGGTATTATAGCTTTTTTAACTGTCATCGCATTTACTTCCCTTCATAAATTAATATAATAATTTTCTATTGTATATTTATCTGTAATGTTATTAACATTTTAATTATCATTCTATATTATACAACAATTTTCAATTTAATGAAGTTTATTTGATAAACTTTATACTAAATTATCTAGTTTTATCATTTAAAGTAATATAATGCTACTTCATATTCATAAATTTAATACCTATACCTATACCAAATATCGCTATTGATGTCATCACTTCTGGTGTTAATAAACTACTTTCTTCTTTATTTTCTTCCTTCTTTACTTCTTGTTTTTGACTTTTCTCTTTGCTGTCTTCAATTTTACCATCATCGGTATTTGTCACTTCATTATTAGAGTTATTTTTTTTATCTATATTTGCTTCGTTTACATTTATATCTTTGTCTATATTATTATCTGTTCTATTATCATTATCAACATCTTTATCATTGCTTGAATCTAAATTTTCACCTTTATTTGATTCTTGATTATTTTCTTGTTTATCATTATTTATTGAGGATACATCTCCTCCCACTTGAAGATACTTATATGCTCTACCACCAAATACTAAGTGCTTCCCATCTTTGTTTACATTTTCTTCAAAGTTATAGTATAAGTTATAATCCTTAAAGCTTTCTAAATCATCCCACAGTACATTACCTTCTACATATTTTCCATTATCACTTATATAATTTGGTACTATTTGCTTGTTATCTAGATTATCTATACTATTATATATTTTATACTTATTTTCTATTATACTCTCAATTCCAAGATCTATGATTTGATTTGATATATTTACACTTTTTAGTTTTCCATTTGTAAATAAGTTTTTTATTTCATTTATACTTTCTATATTATTATTTGATAAATCTATACTTTCTAGATTCGTTGCATATTCTAGGCCTGACAGACTTTTTATATTTTTATTGCTTCCATTATCTGAGCTTATACTTTTAAGACTTTCTATTTCTGATCTTGTTACAGACGAGTTTATATCACTTTTATCTAATTCTTTATTTATTGCTCTTTTTAAATTTACATCGCTTATATTTATAATTTCACTTATTTCTTTTTCGTCTATTGTTTCTTCATTATTTTCTGGTTCTATATTTTCTAATTCTTTATAGCATTTTTCCTCTGCATAAGAGTTAATTTCACTGATGCTAACCAATAAAAATATAGCAATTAACATTGTTACGACTTTATTCTGCTTCACACGCTGATTCAATATTTATTCCTCCATAGTATCTTTTCTACCATTCTAGTATCTAAAACTTTATGATATTTTTATATATTAATTTTACGTATTGTAACTTTTATTATTTATAGTGAAATTATTAATTATAAAAAGCTCCGTCAAATAATTTAGTTTATTCTTTTCAATTATACATTTCATAATTAAATTATTTCATTCATTTTTTATTACTTGTTATTATATACTCTTATTATTCACTAACTATATCATTAGCCTTTTTATCTTTATATACATTCACACTCTAAAAATTTTTATATTAACAAAGAAAAACAATACTATATAAAATAGTATTGTTTTTCTTTGTTAATACTTATCTATTATTATTTTACTTAAAATAGTATTTATATATTATTCAAAACTGGTGCTAATGTATTATCAGAGAAAAATGTATTAGCATTATATAAATAAAGCATATCAGTTATCTTTTCTTTGTCTATTAATTTTTCTATATCTTCATAGAAATATCTAGGGTCAACCATTATTATCTCGCTAAAATAAGGAGTTAAAAACTGAACCATACTATTTGCATAAGAATCCTTAACTAATAATAGCTTTCTATCACTAGTTGATGTCGTACTTATCTTAACTAATGGATGGTTTCCTCCTAAGAATACTCCATACTTATCCTTAGTTTTTAACTTTTCACTATCATATATAGATGGTGCTTTTTTCTTTTCCTCAACATAATTAACTACTACTTGGTCATTATCATCCTTTGGAATATATACATCTATAGTATCAGTATCCTTAGATGCAAATCCACTTTTTGAGTATAATGTTCCATAAAAATCATTAGCTACTGGTTCTATATTATATTCTTTTCCTTTATTATCTAACTTCATAGCTTTAGCAGTTTCTAAAAATCCATAGTAAGCTCCTAAAGTCGTCCAGTGATGGTCTGTTTTATAGTATATATATTCATCCTTATGTTTATCTAGTGCATTATATGAATCTATAAAGTTTATTTTATTATCTAAAGATTTATTTAAATCATCTAGATATTTCTTTTGATCTAATACTGGAGCATATGTAGGTAATTTATCATCTAGTATGCTAATTGCATTTGGTGCTATAAACATATATTGATTTATATCCTTATGCTTTTTAGCAAAGTCATTTATAGCTTTTATATTTTCATTTAAATTTTCTTTATCTGGCTTACTAAACCCTTCCATAAGATATCCATCATCACATATATATACTCCGTTGTTTTGTTTTTTTCCAAGCATTCTATCTATATGTGACTTTACATTTATAAAGAAATCTCTTCCTATAAATTGGTCTACCTTATACTTTTCATATTTTGTTGTAAATCTACCTTCTAATAGTCTCTCAAAGGTAAACTTTGGTTTCTTTGCAAGCATTCTATTTTCCGATTCGGAAAAGTCCTTATCCTTAGTTACAATATTTAATGTAAATACTAAAAATATAAATACTAAAAATACTAAAGTTAAAGTTTTAAAATATCTATTTTTATATCTAATTTGTTTATATATTTTGGATTCATTTTTATTTTTTAAGCATCTTTTTTTCATAATAATCTCCCTTCCTAGAATCTAAAGTATAAGAAAGGATTGTAGGTTGCATTTACTAGATATGCTGTTGCTATAAATAGTATTATTAAATTTATAGCTATTCCCAATATAATACCCCATTTTTTCTTATACACTATTTTTTTGTATACTATGTTAACTATTGGTGTTGAACATAGTATTATAGGAATTAAAATTATTATATTTGTATATAAATAATATATAAAAGTACTATCTATAATTGGATTTCCATTTAATCCAAACATAACACTTATATACTGAAGTCCAGCTCCTAGATTATCATATGAGAAAAATACCCATCCTATCATAACTAATATCATAGTGTATAGATGTCTTATAAATGATGGAATACTTTCTAATACATTTTTTAAGAATATCTTCTCTATAAAAAGTATTACTCCATAGTATAATCCCCAAACTATAAAGTTCCAACTAGATCCATGCCATAGACCTGTTAAAAACCATACTACAAATAAGTTTCTAACTTGCTTTGGTATAGAACATCTATTACCACCTAATGGTATATATACATATTCTCTAAACCAGCTTCCAAGACTTATATGCCATCTTCTCCAAAATTCTGTAACACTTTTAGATACGTATGGATAGTTGAAGTTTTCTATAAAGTCAAATCCAAACATTTTTCCAAGACCTATTGCCATATCACTATATCCACTAAAATCAAAGTATATTTGAAGTGTGTATGCTATTATTCCTAGCCATGATGTAAGCACTGAAATAGAGTTTATATCCATTGCTTGTACACTTGTAAATAACATACCTATGTTGTTTGCAAATAAAACTTTCTTTCCTAGACCTTGTATGAATCTTTCTGCACCTTCTCCAAATTTACTAACAGTTTCTTTTCTATTATCTATTTGGTAGTCTATATCAGAATATCTAACTATAGGTCCTGCTACAAGTTGTGGAAACATAGATACATAAAGTCCAAATGATATAACACTTTTTTGGACTTTTACCTTATTTAAATACACATCTACTACATAAGATAATGTTTGGAATGTGTAAAAAGATATTCCTATAGGTAAAGGTAGTTGTGAATAGGAAATATTTAAAGAAAATAAAGTATTTATATTTTCTATTAAGAAACCATAATATTTAAAAAATCCTAATATTCCTAAGTTAACTACTATTGTGAGTATAAATATACCCTTTGACAAACTTTTGCCTCTATGCTTGTCTATAATAAGCCCCATAATATAATCAAATATGGTTGTAAATATCATTAAAAATACATACACAGGCTCTCCCCATGCATAAAACACTAAACTTATAAGAAGTAATATAAAATTTCTAAAACTTCTAGGAGCTATATAATATAGCATTAGTGTTATAGGTAAAAAAGTAAACATAAAAATTATACTACTAAAAACCACACCTTTACCTACTTTCTATTTTCTTTATTTAATTAAATTAATCAATTTTTACTTAATACTATTACTTTTAAATATAAATATTTATTTAAAGCAAATTTCAAATCTTAATAAATATTAATTTAAAACTTTCTCATTTTATAAAGTATACGTTAATTGACTTTTATATCGATACAAATCATATATTTTGCATAATTTACCATTTGTATATTGTATTTATTTTAAACTATATTACTTAACAATACTTTCTTTAAAAGCCTCTTTCATTTCTTCTGCCTTTGGTGATACAGCAAAAAATATGTACTTACCTTTAACTTTTAATTCATAATTATCTAAAAGCTCACATTGCTTTGGTCCATATCCACTAAAGCTTTCTAATTGTTTATTAACTCTAGAGTCTATAACATCTTCTATGAACTGAACTTGACTTTCATCCTTAACTTTTACTATTAACATCTCATCTACATCCATAGTAGACTTTGGAGTGTATAATATAAAACCATCTAAGTCATTTGAATTTAATCCATAGTATCTTTTTAAAGTTTTGCTATTTCCTTTTTCCATCTTATCTAAGCTAACTTTACTACTTATATCTTTTTCTATATCTTCTAGTTTCTTATTTTGATTAATTCCACATCCGCTCATAAAAATCATAGAAAACATAACTACAAGAATCATTAGACTAACTTTTAATTTCTTTTTCAATATAATCACTTCCCTTATAGATTTGTCCATAAATGCTAATCTTATAAATTCATTTGTGATACCATAGAATTTAGCCACAATTTATAAGCACTTGGTAGAAAGTGTATTCCATCTGGTTCATAATACTTAGAGTCTAAAGTGCCTACATTTATATATCTAATTCCTAATTCACTACACATATTTTCTAATGCTATATTAAAACTATCTAAATTTTTAAGCATAGGTTGTTTGTTTATGGCTTTTTGTTGTACTGGGAAGATAGATGTTAGATAAATTTTAGAACTTGGTAACTTACTTTGAACTTCTTTGATTAGTTTTTCATAGCTTTTTATAAAATCTTTAGGATTACTGTATAATTCTAAGTCATTCATTCCATAAGTCATAATTACATTTGAAGGTGATAAATCTACTACGGTTGATACATCATCTTTTGCCTCTACAGTAGTTCTACCTTTATAGGCAACTACTGATGAGCCACTTAATATCTCATACTCTGTAAGACCTTCCGCCCTTGAATCTCCCATTATAACTGAGTTTTCAAACAAAGTGCTATAGTCTACCTTCTTATTTTTATCTTTAGATTCATTCTCTTCTTTTTTACGTTTAATATCATTTATTTCTTCTTGAATCTCTGTAATATTTTTACTTTCTAATCGCTTTACTGCTTTTATACCTGACTCTACTGTTTTGTCACTATTAGCCATTTCAAATACTTCCTCGCTATTAGTATTATCATTGTTATTCTTGTCTTTACTTATTTCTTTGCTATTACTAATTTTTTCATTACCTGAGTTTTTCATTTCTCCTCTAATTACTGTGAATAGGGCTAGTATAGCTACTAGTAGTAAAAATGTTGCTATTGCTACTCTTTTTTTATTAAGTTTTCTTTTCATAGTAGTTCTACCCTTCTCTTGGTTACTTTTTAATTATTATGAATTCTATTATAATATAAATAAAATTTTTTATTAAATGTAATTTTTTCTAATTCTAAATTTCTCAATTTAAAATATATGTTTATATATTTTTTTATATAAACATTTCTGTATTATTTATATCTATTTATACAATCGATTATATAAGTAAATATAATATTATCAATTTAATCTTTATTTGGATATAAGCACCACCTCTTGTCGATTTTTGTAAGTTGCAATGCTAATTATAAGGTAATACTTTTGGTTAGTAAAGGAACAAATTGGATAAACAATATGTCAGAAATGTAACAATTTTACCTGAAACTTTTTACAATAATTTAATTCAATATATTCTAATATATGTATAAATTTATACATATATTATCAATACTTCTCTTGGTATATAGCTCTATTTTAATATTAGATATGATATTTTAAAAAGATTATTTGAAATTTTAAAAATATAGTTAATATAGATTTTTTTATTTTTCAGTACATTTTATGCATAAGCTCTATAGCTTCTTTTAACTCCAATATTTATCCTCTTTATTTTTCGATATACTCAATTTAGTTTAATTATTTTTTACATAAATTTGTGCAATAAAAAAACACTAGCTAAACTAGTGTTATAAATAATAAGCAAGTCTATAAGCGGAGTTCTGTATTTGACAATCATCTTTCTAGGCTTATTGTCACCAATAAACTCAAGCGGCCTACCAACCGGAGGGTACGAGCAATACCCTTTTTATCCTATTCTGGCCTTGCTCCAGGTGGGGTTTACACGGCTTTGCTAGTCACCTAGCAAACGGTGAGCTCTTACCTCACCTTTTCATCCTTACCACAAAAGTGGCGGTTATTTTCTGTTGCACTTTCCTTAAGATCACTCTCACTAGGCGTTACCTAGCACCCTGCTCTATGGAGCTCCGACTTTCCTCACGTAGCTAAAAGCTACCCGCGATTGTCTGGCTTACTTAATATTTAATTGATGTATATAATATATCATATATTATTATTTATGTCAAAATTTAAATTTTACCTATATTTCTATCATATGGACTAATAATTCAACTTTTCCTTGTTCTATAATCGATCATATTTATACAACTAATATGCCTGTTCAAAAGGATTATTACTAATTCATTAGTTTAGTAATATATGATTATATTTATAATAAATAATATAATTACTTAAGCAAAACTACTGATGATAATAAGTTAATTTATGTTTTAATAGTTATTTATTATAATAATTAATTAGCCCTATAGGTATTATCTAATATTTTATATACGTTTTAGAATTGTAATCATTAATTTTTAGCTGATAATATTGCTTTTTTCATCTTGTTTTTAATACACATACTACATGGTATTAAAGCTATAAAAAATCCAAAAGCTCCTCCTGCTATCATATAAATAATAAGTATTAGGCATTCATATACACTTGAATCTATTGCTATATTCTCCATTATATAAGCTATTAATCCTGATATTATCGCTATTACTACTGAGTAAATCGCGGTCTTTTTAACACCTTTATTCATAGCCTTGTATTTAAGTCCTAAAGTATATCCATCACTATATATAGGATGTGTTCCTTCTGGTGCCTTAAAAAAATGAAAGCCTTCATAAGAAGTTACATGAGTCCATCCGCTTTCTTCTATTAATTCTATATAAGAATCTAAATCATCTTTATTTTCATTATAATCAACACAGTATATAAGATTTTGAGGTTCTCCTTTTACAAGCTTATAAGATAATTTCTCAAAATTATCAAATATCCATCCTTCTTTAGCTAATTTTCCTAGCTTTTTCATTTCTTTTTCTTCCGCAAATCCTAATCCCATTGATGCTATATATTTTACATTTTTACTCATAATTATCACCTTTTTAATATCATTAATTTATTATATTTACCCTTTATAACTAATCTACATTATCATTAAATCGTTTTGATTTACTTATATCTATCTCTCTAATCTACTAAAGGCCTCTGCACCATGAAGAGCCATCTTATATCTTCTTTCTTTTTCCATAGTTATAACTTTTAGTCCTCTCTCTGTAAGCTTATATATCTTTCTTCTTCCTTCTTCTCCAGCTAATTCTATATAATCTTGTTCTTGCATCTTCTTTAGCATAGTATATAAGGTAGCAGGACCTATTATAACCTCTTTTTCAGTCAACTCCTCTATATATTTACTAATTCCATAACCATGCATAGGTACTAATAATGCTAAAAGTATATAATACCCTGATTCCGTTAACTGCTCTTCTTGTAGTGAATTATTTCTACTCACTCTACTCACTTCCTTTCTATAGGTATAAACCTAGTTCAATATTTAATCTCTCTTTAGCTTTACATTTTTATTTTTTGCGCATATTCAAATATTTTTTCTACATGTTTAATGGAATCTTTTTTACCCATATTAACTATTGCTGATTCGTTTATTCTACTTATAACAGCTAACTTAACAACAAAACATAAATCAAAAATTATTATTAAAGCTACTCAACCACTAATACCTATTTACTCCCACATAATCTACTCTTCTCTTGTACTTATATGTCTAGGTATTGATTAAACAATTTTACTATCTATACCTCTATATCATTAATTAATATATCCATTATTGATATATCTAATTACAATATATCATAATTAGATTATATTGTGTATAAATTTTATTATAAAATATAATTTATATATAATATTTATTTTTATATAATATAAAACTCTATATTTTGATTTATCATTAGTTATAATATTGCAAGTAATTTATTATAACAAAAAAGACTATGTATAAATACATAGTCTTTTACTGGAGCTGGTGATAGGAATCGAACCTACAACCTGCTGATTACAAGTCAGCTGCTCTACCGTTGAGCCACACCAGCATATTATTTTTTTGATTAAGTTTAGTACCCTCAAAACTGCATATCATTTAGTCAATCATTTTATTTTGGTCAAGTCCTCGACCTATTAGTATCGATAAGCTAAATACATTACTGCACTTACACCTTCGACCTATCAACCAGGTA